>CAZVFM010000040.1:0-17890 GCA_964626095.1 uncultured Roseivirgaceae bacterium
TTGATTTAAACCTTACCTTAAATGCATATTCAATAAGAGATAATTATTTACTTGTTTTACTAAACTCATCTCATTCATGTATTGATGCTGCCCTTGAGATTGTTAACAGGTCTGGATTAAACGATGTTAAAGTGAGTTTTGATACTGGGCCAGCCGAAGTCAACGAAATAGAATCGGATAAAAAGGCAAAAATTTCAGGAGAGGCAATTCAATTAGTAGAAGAGATCAATGCTTACGCGCTTCCTGGTAGAATGATTTGTACGGCAAACTTTGCTGCAGTTGCTGTTTTAAGTCAAGACCTTTACAAATTGCTCCATTCGGGTGTGGTAAAACTAAATTCTTCAGGCAAGAATTGCGAACTATACCAAATTGAAAGGGTATAATCATGTTATTGAAGCAATAGTAGTTAGTAGTCGCCTAAAGTCTCTTCCAACTGTGCCAAAGCTTTAGCTAGTTCTTCGTCATTTGGGGCTACGCCATGCCATTTGTGGGTATGCATCATATAGTCAACACCATAACCCATGATGGTTTTCATCAGGTTAATTACCGGTTTGCCTTTTCTGGCCAATGCTTGTGCATGTTGTATGGTGTGTATGACATCCTCAATATTATTGCCATTACTTTCCAGTACTGACCATCCGAATGCCTCCCATTTGGCTTTTAGATTTTTGAGACTCATTATTTCATCTACCGGGCCATCTATTTGCTGTCCGTTATAATCGATTGTAGCAATAAGGTTATCTATTTTATGATGTGCAGCATACATGGCAGCTTCCCAAACCTGACCTTCCTGTTGCTCACCATCCCCCATAAGAACGTAAACGAAACGATCATCGCCATTTAACTTCTTGCTTTGGGCAGCGCCAATAGCCACGGATAAGCCTTGGCCAAGCGAGCCCGAAGCGACCCTGATACCTGGCAAGCCTTCATGTGTAGCAGGGTGGCCCTGTAGTCTTGAATTGATAAAGCGAAAGGTTTTAAGTTCATCAAGTTCAAAATAGCCAGCTCTCGCAAGTGTAGCATACCAAACAGGGGAGATGTGGCCATTTGATAGGAAAAACAGGTCCTCACCTTTGGCATCCAAATTAAATTTCTTGTTGTGCTTCATAATGTGGAAGTACATAGAAACAAAATACTCTGTACAGCCTAACGAACCTCCAGGATGGCCCGATTGGCAAGCATGTACCATGCGTACTATGTCACGCCTGATTTGGGTGCTAAGTTTTCTTAACTGAGGAATGTTTACGGTTTGATGCATTGCTAAAGATTTATGCCCGAATATGAGAGAATTTGATCAAAAGTAAAAAGGGAACCGCGCCAATAGGTAATAAAAAAGCCATTGAGCTAACAATGGCTGAACAGCTGTTCCAAAATGCTTCACTTTTTGTTCTTAGCAGCTACTTTCTTTGGAGAAGCCTTTTTGGTTGATTTCTTTTTACTTACTGCTTTTTTTACAGTTGCCTTTGCTGGCAATTGTTTTGTAATAATTTTTGATTTATTTAATCCTAATACCTGACTAGCATGGTTTTTAGTATCTACTTTCTCGATAATTTCTTCAATAACACCCATCTCATTTATGAGAAAAGTGACTCTTGCCGTACCCATGTATTTGCGTCCGTACATGGACTTTTCAACCCACGTTTTATAAGCTTTATGCATTGTTTTATCTACATCGGCTAGCAAGCGGAAAGGTAATTTCTGCTTACTAATGAAATTTTGATGCGATTTTTCGCTATCAGTACTTACACCCAATACTTCGTAACCTGCTTTTTGTAATGCTTTGTAATTGTCTCTTAAACTACATGCTTCTGCGGTACAGCCGGGTGTATTGTCTCTTGGGTAAAAGTAAATTACAAGCTTCTTTCCATTGAAATCATTGAGCGATACAATTTTTCCATCTTGGTCCTTCACTTTAAATAATGGTGCCTTACTGCCAGATTTTAATGCCATACTTATTCTAAGGTTTGCGTGAATATCTTTTGATTGCCTGCATTATCCGAAACTTTTAAAATAAACTCACCTTTTAAAGGTTTTGATTTATCTAATTTCTCTGACCAGATAGTGTTGATTTTGTAATCATAATGCATTAACAACCACTGTCCGTTTATTGTTGCTTCAAATTTTGCTATGCCGGAGAGATCATCTTTAATTTTAAATCTGGCTTCGGTGCCGTTTAAACGAATTCGTTCTATACTTGGCGCCAAACTATCTTTGAGAATGGTGTAAGTACCGAAATCTCTTGTATTAAAAGTAATTCTGTCATTTTGCCAGTCGCCACCGACATAACTGAAATACTTACCTTCTGCTTTGTAGACTGACGTGGTTTTATCTTTGTTATACGATAAGCTTGGTTTGAGACTTACTTGAACATTTTTAAACAACGCTTGAAGCGGATCGCCAAAACTGAACAGTTCTAGGTTCTCTGCAGTCGTTTGGTAATGGGTACTTAAATATAGCGTATCAAATAATGCATTTTTTGAAAACTGCAGATCAATTCTTTCGCTGAAAAATTTATAATCGGAAGTTGAAGGTACCAAGGCCCTGAGATTGGTTTTAAAAACTGTTCCGCAGACATTAATCGAGTCTGGCAAAAGTGTTCGCAAATCAAAAAGGTAAACCTTTCCACCTTTGCCAAATAAGTTTTCATTTAAAGTTTGCACATTTCCTTTATGATAAATACTTACATGAGGCTCATATTCTTCTCCACAACCAGGTGAAGTAATTATTAGCGTATTTTCCTGAATTTTGTATTCCGGTTTATTGATACTTGCCATGCCAATTACTTCCGGACTGATATTGGCTCCCTGCAATTTAAAGCGAAGCAAGGTTTTGTTACCATAGGCATCGCGCATTATTAGCTCTATTTTTTTTTCTTCTCCAGCCGCAACAGTAATCAAGCCTTTATTAGCATTGGTCTTATAAAATCTTAAGGCATTGCCATCGTCAATATATAGTTTATGGTACCTGCTGTTTTGTGTTTTAAGAACATGATAGTTCATGTGAGCCAATACATTTCGTTGTTCTGCAAAGGCCAGCTTATCAATTGCTTTGCTGTATACCAGTTGGTCATCTACATGCATTTCAAGATAATTGATGCCACAACGGTAGTGAGAGTAACTTAATTTATCGTGAGCAAGCAACTCTATACCAATACCTCCATTTACAGGAATGGGATTTTGAATGATGTAACTTCCATCCGCAATTTTTTGAACGTAAAATTCAAATCTTCCGAAGCGATCGTTAACTCTGGAGTCAATATTCATTGTCACTAAGGCAATCTTCTCTGCAACAGGAGGGACGCGGTCTTCAATTTCTGAAAATCCGAAATAAAGCGGATTCAGCAAATCATTTCGTGAATCCCGAATATCAAAATGTAAATGCGGACCACCTGATGATCCAGAGTTTCCTGAGAAGGCAATGGTATCTCCTCGGTTTACGTTGAACTGACCCTGCCTGAAGTAGAGGTTGATTTCAAAAGTTTTTCTTCTGTATTGTTCTTGCAAAACATAAGTTGCCAAATTGCCATTTAACTTATCAAGGTGCGCATACACCGAAGTATGTCCATTAGGGTGTTGTATATAAACAGCATTGCCATAGCCTGCAGCACTCATGGTTATTCGCGATATGTAACCATTTTGTGCCGCCATAACCGGCAATCCTATTCGTCCTTCTGTTCTAATATCTATACCAGTATGAAAATGCGTATTTCGTAATTCACCCATAGTACCTGTCAGAAAATTCTGTTGGCTGGGCTTAATGGGAAATAAATATTTTTCGGGTGAGGGAATATCATCCCCGTTACTTTGTGCTTGCAAAAAATTAACGCAAAGCAAAAGAAAAATTAAAATGATGCTAATCCTATTTAACCTCAAATTCCAACAACTTTTTATCTTCAATCCAGGCACTTAACTTATTTCCTATAGTAACAGGTCCTACACCCTTTGGGGTTCCTGTAAAGATAAGGTCTCCTGACTTTAATGTAAAGAATTTCGATAAATAGCTTATGATATAATTAAAACTGAACAACATAAGACTTGTATTGCCTTGTTGTTTTATTGCAGCATCGACTTCAAGTTTAAAATTAATATTTGAAAGGTCTGTAAACTCGCTTACAGGTATAAAAGTATCGCTTATTGGGGCTGAACCGTTAAATCCTTTAGCAATATCCCAGGGTAATCCTTTCTTCTTGGCTTTCTCTTGCAAATCTCTGGCGGTGAAGTCAACACCAATTCCGATGGCATCAAAGTATTTGTCAGCAAACTTTTCTTCAATGTTCTTTCCTTCCTTGCAGATTCGTAAAACGAGCTCTACTTCGTAGTGAATGTCGGTTGAGAAATCCGGATAGTAAAAAGGAGCATTACTTCTTATGATGGCTGTATCCGGTTTGGTAAAGATTACGGGTTCGTCAGGCCTTTCGTTATTTAGTTCTTGTATGTGCTCAACATAGTTTCTTCCAATGGCAAATATTCTCATTTGTGCTGTATTAATTGCTTATTAATCCATATACTTGAGTACTATAAGTGCACAAAAGTACACGATTTATACTGCGTAATATTAATGGGTAACATAAAAAGTTCAAAGTACTTTATTTGCAATCGGCAGGGTATTTGTATTTTAGCAGGAAATAAATCTATATGTTAAGAAAAATCATTTTACTTTGGTTGGTAGCTATTTTCACTTACGCATGTGTTGCTACAGTACCCATAACAGGCAGAAAACAACTCAGCCTGATTTCAAATGCAGAAATCATTCCCATGGCTGAGGAGCAATACCGGCAGGTACTCAGCGAAAGCAAGCTTTCTAACAATGCGCAGCAGGTAGCCTGGGTAAAAAATACCGGACAAAAAATTCAAAAAGCAGTGGAGCAGTATATGGCTGAAAAAGGCCTGAGTAGTGAACTGGAAGGTTTTGCATGGGAATTCAACTTGATTGAGGAGGATATCGTGAATGCCTGGTGTATGCCCGGAGGTTTTGTGGCATTTTATACAGGCATATTGCCTATTTGTAAGGATGAACTTGGGGTAGCTGTAGTGATGGGACACGAAGTTGCCCACGCCATTGCCAATCATGGTCGTGAGCGAATGAGCCAGGGGCTGGCAGCCAATGGCTTACTGGGTACCATTGGTGGTGCGATGGGACAGAACCCTAGCCTTACCCAGCAAATATTTTTGCAATCAATGGGTATGGGTGCACAGATTGGTATGTTGAAGTTTTCTAGAACACATGAAAGTGAGGCTGATAAAATAGGATTAATTTTTATGGCTCTGGCCGGATACAATCCTGAAGAAGCACCAAAGTTTTGGGAGCGCATGCAAAGTACCGGAGGAGGAGCTCCACCGGAGTGGCTATCCACACACCCCTCACACGATACGCGCATTAATGATTTGAATGCTGCCTTGCCTGAAGCGATGGAGTATTATAGGAAATCGCAGGGTAACTAATATTTGAAAGGAGTTTAACAGACTCCTTTTTTTATGTTTATATATTAGTCTTATGCCAGATTATGATACACATTCTGTACATCATCATCACTCTCTAAGGCTTCAACTAATTTCAAGACTTCGTCTTGTTCTTCCTCTGAAAGTTCTTTAGTAGCACTGGGAATGTATTGCAGTTCTGATGATTTTGCGTTGAGTTCTTTGCTTTCAATAAACTTCTGCATACTGCCAAAATCTACAAAGCGGGTGTATATACTTACTTCAGTCTCATCCTGTTCAATATCTTCTGCACCGGCATCTATCAATTCCAGTTCAAGTTCTTCCAAATTAATATTCACAGGTTCAAATTTGAAAACACCTTTTCTTTCAAACATAAAGGAAACAGAACCCGAATTACCCATGCTGCCATTGTTTTTTGAAAAGGCTAAACGCACATTGGCAACTGTTCTTGTGGGATTATCGGTAGCACATTCTACCACAATGGGTACACCATGTGGGGCGTAGCCTTCATATACTACTTCTTCATAATCTTTTTCTTCTTTGGATGATGCTCGCTTGATGGCAGCTTCAACGCGATCTTTGGGCATATTTACACCCTTCGCATTTTGTATGGCAACTCTTAACCTTGGATTATTGTCAGGATTGGGGCCACCCGCTTTTACTGCTATGGCTATATCCTTACCTATACGTGTAAATGCTTTCGACATTTTGTCGAATCGAGCAAACATTTTGTGCTTACGTTTTTCAAAAACTCTTCCCATACTCTAAGATTCAAAGCTGAAGATTCAAAATTATAAAATCTTGATTAGCAAACGATTCACTTGTCAATATTAGATGGCATTATTTTCCAAAATCAGCAAGCTTAATTTCTGTCAGTTTGCGTTTGGTGTCCAAAGGAAAATCTCCTTTCATCATCCAGTCATAGTAACTGGGTTCTGATTTTAAGACATCTTTTACAGTTCTGTTTTTATGCTTGCCAAAATTAAAAACAACCTCACCCTTTTCATTTTTGACAAATCTTCCAGCCAGATCTACCATATCATCAGAGAATAATTTATGCAGGTGATGTATATCTGAATTAATTACACCAAATGATTTTCCTTGACTGTCAGTTACTTCCTTTCCATCGTACATTTTGAGCTGTGCCAGCAATACTTCTAAACTTGCCAATGTATCTGCCTGAGCAGAATGTGCGTTATCTAACTCTTTCTCACAATAAAATTTATATGCAGCACTTAAAGTACGTTTTTCCATGATATGAAAAATCTTCTGTGCATCAATCACTCTTCGTTTTCCAAAATCGAAATTGATGTCTGCTCTAATGAACTCCTCGGCTAAAATGGGTATGTCAAATTTTTGCACGTTGAATCCTGAAAGATCACAACCCTCCATAAACTTTGCGTATTCTTTTGCCAGATCCTTAAAGAAGGGTTCATCTTTTACATCTTCATCGTAAATGTTATGAATGGCTGAGGATTCTGAAGGTATAGGTATGCCCGGATTTACACGATTTGTCTTAATGATACGTTCCCCTGAAGGCATAAGTTTAACCACAGCAATTTCTACAATCCGGTCCTGCGAAATATTTGTACCGGTTGTTTCTAGATCGAATACACACAGGGGGTTGTTTAGTTTGATATTAAGATTACTCATCAAGATTGTAATTTGTCACCTAGTACATTTATTTCCATTCCATTAAATGTACCCGAGCTCATCATTAGTAAATTTTTATGTGACCACTTTTGCGAGAGTAAATGTTGTTGAAGTTTCTCAGAATCATCAAATACCAATATAGAGTTGTCGCCAAAAGCTGTTTTGATTTCTGCATGGCTCAATTCTTCCAATCCTTTTTGTTTTACTTTTTCAGGATTGAAGTATACAATTGCTTCATTTGCATACCTTAAAGTACCATTGTACTGTTTTATAAAACTTTTATTGAGGCTGCTAAAAGTATGTAATTCAAGACAAGCCACAAGTTCACGGTCGGGATACATTTCTTTTACTGCCCGACAACTAGCTTTTACTTTTGAAGGCGCGTGCGCATAATCTTTAAAGAGGGTCATGTTACTGCGATCAGTAATTTTTTGCAAGCGACCTGCCGCCCCCTCAAAGTGTTGTATGGAATGATAGAATTCCTCATTTGTTATGCCGATTTTTCTAAGCACCTCTCTTGCGGCACGTAAGTTTTGCATGTTATGTTTCCCAAATATTTTAACAGGTACATTATTTTTGTCTTCAACAATTAAATACGCCTTTCCGTTTTCTTCGAGGTAGGGTTGTGTTTTATATCCGATTTCTAACACATCTGCCCTTTCTTTTGCACCAATTACGCTAGCCATGGCATCCTCTTCGTTATAAATCAGAATGCCTGCTTTGGGTGTGGCGTCTGCAAATAGATCAAACTGCTTCACGTATTCGTCTTCGCTGGGAAATACATTGGCATGGTCCCAGGAAATACCACTGATAAGTCCTATATGATGTTGGTATCGGATGAACTTAGGCACGGGGTCGATTGCAGAGCTAAAGTATTCATCGCCTTCAATTATAATGATAGGTGCATCTGAAAGCTTTACACAATTTTTCAGATTACCTACACGGGCACCAATTACGTAATCAAATGGCTTCTTATAATAATTAAGCACATGAATGATCATTGCCGTAATGGTAGTTTTACCATGACTGCCCGCAATGACTACTCGTTGTTTATTTTTTGCATGCGATAAAATGTATTCGGGAAACGAATAAATTTTAACACCGAGTTCTTGTGCCTTTAATAATTCAGGGTTATCTTTTTTGGCATGCATGCCAAGGATAATCATGTCAAGGTCCTTGGTAATGCTGTCGGGCTTCCAGCCCTCTTTTTGAGGCAATAAGTCGTAGGATAACAGTCTGCTCTTACTGGGTTCAAATATTTCATCATCTGAACCGCTAACCTTATGCCCAGCCTCTTTAAGGGCAATGGCCAGGTTGTGCATTACGCTTCCACCTATAGCAATAAAATGAATCTTTAGAGGTACTATACTCATTGCTTCCTATTTGAGGCAAATTAATAGAAAAAGGCACTCGATGGCAATGAATTCCTAAGTTCTGTTGTTAATATGTATAAAATAATGTGGAAAGCTTTGCGATGTTTGTGGACAAACACACCATCTGCTTCAAGTTGAATTTTTTAAATAAAAAGAATCAGGTGATGATCAGCGATTTACAAATTATGTATCAGGGAAAACGAAATTGTGAGCAAGTTATTACCCCTATTTTTTAGGTTTGTTCCCTTAATAAAAACACGCAAAACAAGTACAACAACCACTGTATGGAGCAGAGCAGGTCAACGCCATTGAGGGTAGGTCATAAGTCCGGTAAACTGATAAGTAGGGACCTATCAGAAAGCCTGGGCAAATTACCCCCTCAGGCACTTGATCTGGAAGAAGCCGTTCTGGGCGCACTCATGCTCGAAAAAAATGCACTTACAAACGTCATTGAGTACCTCAAGGCGGAGCACTTCTATGCTGAAGCACATAAAGAAATTTACTCGGCTATTGTAGAGTTGTTTAGCAATACAGAGCCGGTAGATATGCGAACAGTGGTAGCTCAGCTACGCAAGTCAGGCAAGCTTGAGTTGGTAGGAGGTGCCTATTATATCGCTGAGTTGACCTCTAAGGTAAGTTCGGCTGCAAATATTGAATACCATGCACGTATAGTCATAGAAATGGCCATTAAGCGTGAGTTGATTAGGATAGCTTCGCAAGTGCATACAGATGCCTATGAAGACACAACCGATGTATTCCAGCTTTTAGACAAGACAGAACAAGCCATTTTCCAGATATCAGATTCTAACCTGCGAAAGAACTACGATTCTATGCGGGACCTGATGAAACTGGCCATTAAGGAGATTCAGGAACGCAAGAATCACAAAGACGGACTTACTGGAGTGGCCTCGGGCTTTACCAAACTTGATCGACTTACTTCAGGCTGGCAGAAATCAGAATTAGTAATTATTGCCGCCAGACCGGGTATGGGTAAAACGGCATTCATCGTTTCAGCCTTACGCAATGCGGCTGTAGATTTTGAAACACCAGTAGCCATTTTTTCATTAGAGATGTCTTCAATTCAGTTGGTGAACAGATTGATTTCGGCTGAAGCCGAATTGGAATCAGAGAAAATAAAACGGGCCAACCTGGCCGATTTTGAATGGCAGCAATTGGTACATAAAACCAATAGGTTGACCGCAGCCCCTATTTTTATTGATGATACACCGGCATTATCAATACTTGAGTTAAGGGCCAAGTGCCGAAGATTGAAAGCCGAACACAATGTGCAACTCATAGTGATTGATTACCTCCAGTTGATGAGGGGCGATACGATAGGAGGGGGTAACCGTGAACAAGAAATTGCTTCTATTTCCCGGGCTTTGAAAAGTATAGCCAAAGAATTGAATGTACCTGTAATCGCTTTATCACAGTTGAGTCGCGCGGTCGAAACAAGGGGTGGAGATAAGCGTCCGCAATTATCAGATTTAAGAGAATCAGGTTCTATTGAACAAGATGCGGATATGGTCATGTTCCTTTATCGTCCTGAGTATTATAAAATTCTTGAAGATGAAGGCGGCATTCCAACTCATGGGTTGGCGGAGCTTATCGTTGCCAAGCATAGAAACGGTTCTTTAGATACAGTTAAACTCAAGTTCATCGGCAAATTCACCAAGTTTGCGGATTATGATGAAGGATTAAGTGCCGGTCCTGGTCCTTCGTTTGGGATGATCACACGTAGCAGCCGCGTGAATGAAGATCCATTATCAACCAACAGGCCACCCATACCACCACCGGATGTGAGCGAGGATGACGATGCACCCTTCTGAAGAAATGCATAAAGGTCTCGTTTATTAGTAAATTAAATACATCAAGTAAGTATTTAATGAACTATTATAATTGATTGTTAATCAAACAATAACGGTCTATTATTACATTTTTAGTTAAGAAGTTAATTCTTCTTCCTGTATAAGATTTCAACCGCTTATAAGATGCTGGCTTTTGGGCTGCTACTAAATGCTAAACTTGATCGGTCAAACTAAATTTTATGCGATTCAATAACTATACACAAACTATGCTTGTGCTTTTGCTGCTTATGCCATGTGTACTCCTGGCCCAGGATTATAGCAATCATGCACAGATCAGCCAAAGGCTGAAAAATCTTGAGAATAATCACCGAAATCTGGTGAAGCTTCAGTCCATTGCCAAAACAACAGGCGGTAAAGACATCTGGATGCTTGAAATCGGAAGCGGTGAAAGGGATAGGAACCCAGCCATTGCTGTAGTGGGTGGTGTTGAAGGAAGCCATTTACTCGGACAAGAACTGGCCCTTGGTTTTGCAGAAAAGCTTTTGGCATCTGCTAATCAGGATAGCATTAAGAATATGCTTGCTTCTACTGTCTTTTATGTATTCCCGAGTTTGAGTCCTGATGCGGCCGAACAATACTTTGCCCGATTAAAATATGAACGCAGTGCCAATGCGAGCCCAACGGACGATGACCGTGACGGAAAAGTAAATGAAGACCCCTATGAAGATTTGAATAATGATGGTGTGATTACCATGTTCAGGGTGGAAGACCCAACTGGCGGCTGGAGAACCCATACTGCAGATGCACGCATTATGGTGGCTGCCAATAAAGAAAAAGGAGAATCAGGAAAGTACCTGATGTTTACCGAAGGTATTGACAATGATAAAGATGGTGCATTTAATGAAGATGGTGAAGGGGGCATACATTTCAATAAGAGCCTTACTTTCGATCCTCCTTACTTCCAACCCGGGGCAGGAGAGCATCCGGTATCAGAGCCGGAAAATAGGGCTTTGCTGGATATACTTCATGAGAAGTTCAATGTGTTTGCAGTAATGACTTTTGGTCCGGCAAATAATTTGTCAGAAGCATGGAAGTATGATGCATCTAAAACCCGCCAGAGAGTAATTACTGGAATCCTGGAAAACGATGCAAAAATTAATAAGCTAGCCAGTGATCTATATAAGCAAGCTGTAAAAAGCAAAGACGCACCGGCAGCGCCTGGTACTAAGGGAGATTTTTTTCAATGGGCTTATTTCCACTATGGTCGCCAAAGTTATAGCACACCCGGTTGGTGGGCTCCAAAATTTGAAATCCCCAAAGATTCAGCATCGGCAGCGCAATACAAGCCTAATGAAGATAAAAATACCGATGTAGACTTCTTAAGGTGGACCGAAAGTCAAAACATAGATGCTTTTGTGAACTGGACCAAAGTCAACCATCCGGATTTTCCAGGTAAGAATGTAGAAGTAGGTGGCTTCAAACCTTTTGTAAAGTCAAATCCCCCCTATGCAATGGTGGCCAAATTAGTGGACGATCATACAAAATTCATTGTTAGTCTTGCAACAAAAAAGCCTCAGGTTGATTTGGTAAATGTGAAGACTGAATCCTTAGGCGATGGGGTAAATAGAATAACAATTAACATCCAGAATAATGGCTATATGCCAGCGGTAGCTCAGGTTGCAAGAAACAATTATTGGGTGAAACTGCCGAAGGTAAGCGTAACAACTGCCTCAGGTCAGCAGTTGGTAAGCGGAAATAAAATTACACTCATCAATAATCTTGATCCGGGAGAAAGCCAGGAGTACAGTTGGCTCGTCAGGGGCAAGGGTAAAATCAGCATTGAAGCTGGTGCTCCACAAATGGGTTTCAAGAAAATTGATCTTAATCTTTAATTCAATTTAGTTATGAAGAAGATATTTATATCACTATATATAGTTGTCATATTCTCAATGAGTTATGCACAAGATGGCAGCATGTTTTTCAGGGCAGCAGGTAGCCCGGAAAACCCCAAAGTACCCATGCTCTGGAACCGCTACTACAATTATGCGGGCATTACAGATTTTTGTAAAAAACTGGCGGCAGCCCATCCCGATTTGGTTAAAGTGAGTTCTATAGGAAAGAGCTACCAGGGTCGAGAGCTTTGGTTATTAACAGTTACCGATTTTAAGAAAGGAAAGCACGAAGAAAAACCCGGCTTCTACCTGGATGGTAATATTCACTCCAATGAAATTCAGGGTACAGAATTCGCCATGTATGCAGCCTGGTACCTTGCAGAAAATTTCAAGGATATAGACTTTGTTAAAGAGTTGCTGGCCGACAGGGTATTTTACATTGTGCCAAGTATCAACCCTGATGGGCGTGATAATTATATGAAAGAACCTAACAACCCTAATTCACCTCGTTCGGGTATGATTCCTATCGACAATGACCGTGATGGACTTGTAAATGAAGATGGTTTTAATGACATAGATGGTGATGGACATATTACCATGATGATTCGTAAATCGCCCACTGGCAGATTTAAAAAAGACCCCAGTGATCCGCGAAGGCTTATACCTGTTGGGGTTGACGAAATTGGTGAATACGAAATGCTCGGTTACGAAGGTTACGATGTAGATGGAGATGGAAGGGTAAATGAAGATGGCGAAGGTTATTACGATCCTAACCGGGATTGGGGATGGAAGTGGCAGCCTAACCCTATTCAAGGCGGGGCATATAAGTATCCTTTTTCTATTCCTGAAAATCGCGCGGTGAGAGATTTTGTGATGAAACATTCCAATATTGCAGGTGCTCAAAGTTTTCACAATAGTGGAGGCATGATTTTGAGAGGCCCCGGTGCTGAAGAAGATTTAAGTACTTACAATGCCGCAGATGTACGCATATATGATGCCATTGGAAAAATGGGAGAGAAGTTGATTCCAGGTTATCGCTACCTGGTGGTGTACAAAGATTTGTATTCTGTTTTTGGTGGTGAGTTGGATTGGTTCTACGGTGGACGCGGCATTTATACTTTTACTAATGAACTCTGGACATCCTACCAATACTTTAACGAAGCTTCTCAAAGAGGTGGCGGACGTTTTGGAAGTTCAGAACCTTATGAGTTTGATGAATGGTTACTCTTTGGCGATGCGATTGTTGAATGGAAAGAGTTTGATCATCCGCAATTTGGAAAGATTGAAGTAGGAGGGCCTAAGAAAAATTTCACACGCGCCAATCCCGGATTTTTATTAGAGAGCGATGCACACCGCAACATGGCTTTCTGTATTTATCATGCTTACCACATGCCTAAGCTACAAGTGGAAGAAATTACCGAAAAGAGTTTAGGTGGAGGACTAACTGAAGTAACCGTGGTGATTACCAACAAGCGCATGATGCCTACGCACTCTAGCCAGGATTTGAAATATAAAATCGAACGTCCTGATTATATAAGTATTGAAGGTGCTAAAGTTGTGGCCGGAATGGTAGTTGAAAACAGGGATATGGGGGTGATGAAAGAGCAGAAAGTAAATCCGCAGGTACTTGAAGTCGATAATATTCCAGGCCTTGGTTCAGTCACGGTTCGTTGGATTATCAGCTCAGGAAAGAACTATACCATCAAAGTAAATAGTGCGAAAGGTGGCGTAGTAAGTAGAACGAAATAGATATAGATAAACTGAATAGAAAATAGAAAAGGCCGATCGTAAGATCGGCCTTTCTAATAGCAAGGATTTTTTAAGAAAACTATTTAAGAGACTTGTTAGGCATCATATAAATAATTTTGATAAGCCGAATTCAATTCAGCCAGGGTCTTCAAATCATTTTGTTCTTTGGCTAAGTCAATGCCTTTAACAAAAATTGTTGTGCAACTGTTATGTTGACCCAGGCTTATGGCAAGCTGTGCGGCTTGGTAATAAGTGGGTAGGTAATCCGGAAATCGGTCTAACATTTTTTGAAATATTTCCCATGCTTTAAGGGGATCATCTTTGAGATACTCCATGCCCAATGCATAATTTAAAAAAGGATCATTAGGCGTTTCCTCAAGCATTTTTTTTAGCTTTTCAAGCCTTTCCGAAATCATAATTAGCTATTTTTATTTGCCTCTATAATCATTTAACTTGAGGCCCGGTTCAAAAACCGCGAAGTTATATTATTGTTGATTTATAAAGAGAAGTATGAAGATTTTAGTTTGCATTACCCATGTTCCGGATACCACATCCAAAATAAGTTTCACAGATAACAATACAAAATTTAACTCCGCTGGTGTTCAATACATTATCGGTCCATACGATGATTACGCACTTGCGCGGGCCATAGAGCTAAAAGAATCCATGGGTGCCAGCGTTACGGTACTCAATGTAGGAACTGCCGAGACAGAGCCAACCATTAGAAAAGCCCTGGCCATTGGGGCTGATGATGCCATAAGAGTAAATGCCGATCCTTCCGATTCATTTTTTGTAGCTCAACAAATAGCCGAACATGTGAAGTCTTCTAATTATGACCTTGTATTGATGGGCAGAGAGTCCATTGATTTTAATGGGGGTGTTGTGCACGGCATGGTGGGCGAATTATTGGGCTGGCCATCGGTATCTCCGGTAATGAAACTTGATTTGGATGGTACTACCGCCAAACTTACACGTGAAATCGAAGGTGGGAAAGAGAACATGGAAGCAAGCCTTCCTTTAGTTGCCGGTTGCCAGGAGCCCATAGCTGAATGGAAAATCCCCAATATGCGGGGCATCATGTCAGCAAGAACAAAACCGCTTAATGTGGTTGAGCCAAAATCCATTGAGCCCTCAACTCAGAATAAGTCATTTGAACTACCTCCTCCAAAAGGAGCGGTGAAGATGATAGCTGCAGATAATGTTGGCGAACTTGTCGCATTACTTAAAAATGAAGCCAAAGTTTTATAATCAATTAATAATCAGAAATATATACAGACATGTCAATTTTAGTTTTTGTTGAAAGTGATGAAGGAAAAATAAAGAAGAGTTCATTGGAAGCAATTGCCTTTGCACATGGTATGGGCGAAGAAGTTAATGCCATCGCGCTGGGCAGTGTAGATCAGACTGAACTTCAGGCTTTAGGGAAATATGGAGCCAAAAAGGTATTGCATGTTGCTGATGAAAGACTAAATCAGGGTGTGATACAAGCCTATACAAAAGTACTGGCACAAGCCATGCAAGATGAAGCTGTAGATATTTTGGTTTTAGCCATCTCATCTTTAGGAACTCCGGTAGCGGCCAGGGTATCTGTAAAATTGGATGCCAGTTTGGCTTCGAACGTAGTTGAACTGCCGGATACTTCGAATGGATTTACTATAAAAAAGAGTATTTATACCGGTAAAGCCTTTTCGGTAGTGGAAATGAGGAAGCAGAAAAAAGTAATTGCCATTCGCAAAAATGCCGCAGAACTAAAGGAAGTAGGGGGCCAGGCTGAAGTCTCAGCTTATCAGGTTAAGTTAGGCGATGAAGATTTTGCAGCAAAAATCACTAATACTGAAAAGGCAAGTGGAGATATATTACTACCTGAAGCTGAGATAGTTGTATCTGGTGGTCGTGGAATGAAAGGACCTGAAAACTGGCACATGATTGAAGGCCTTGCCAAAGCACTCGGTGCAGCCACTGGCTGTAGCAAGCCGGTATCTGATGTGGGTTGGAGGCCACACCATGAACACGTTGGGCAGACAGGTGTAAAGGTAAGTCCGCAGTTATACATTGCAGTTGGCATTTCTGGGGCTATACAGCACCTTGCAGGAGTCAATTCATCTAAATACATTGTAGTTATAAATAAGGATGCAGATGCGCCCTTTTTTAAATCGGCCGATTATGGAATTGTTGGTGATGCCTTTGATGTTTTACCTAAATTGACTGAGGCTATAAAAGCAAGTAAATAATTTGAAAAAGATTAAACTCGAAATACTTGGCTTATCATCTAGCCAATCTCAAACTGGTTCATTCGCGCTGGTACTTGGTGAGACTGATGGTAACCGAAGGCTCCCAATTATCATTGGAATGTTTGAGGCGCAAGCCATTGCCATTGAGATAGAAAAGATCATCCCTAACAGGCCCATGACACACGACCTGTTTAAGTCTTTTGCACAATCGTTCAATTATTTTGTTGAAGAAATTATTATTTCGGATTTAAAGGAAGGTGTTTTCTTTGCCAAGATCATCTGCTCTGATGGTTTGAAGAAAGTAGAAATTGACGGTCGTCCATCAGATGCTATAGCCATAGGCCTTCGCTTCGATGCACCTATTTATACTTACGAAAGTATCCTTGCTGAAGCCGGTATTGTGCTTACAGAAGAAAGCGAAGAAGAAAAAGCAGAAGAAACTAAGCCAAAAGCAAGGGTAAAAAAGGAGAATAAAAAGTTGGACGATATTAAAAACCTTCCCTTTGAAAAGCTAAACCAGTTATTGTCTGAAGCAATAGAGAAGGAAGATTATGAGCGGGCAGCTAAAATCAGAGATGAGTTAAGCAGAAGGAATTAGTATCATATAAGTAAAATTGATACTTGTAATTTATAGTGAATTGATTTATTAAATGTATCGCGCCCTTGGTGCGATATCTTTTTATTTACCAAGGCCTAAATTTTCTATATGGATTACCTGAGAGGTTTTTTTGGTTTGCTCTTTCTTGTAGGCATTGCTTATCTGTTGTCGGGAAACCGAAAAAAAATTGATTGGCGATTGGTAGTTACAGGCATGTGTATTCAACTGGTCATTGGCTTATTCATAGCAAAGGTTGAGTTTGTTGAAGTAATTTTTGCATGGGTAAGCAGGCAGTTTGTAACCTTTCTGAATTTTGGTTTAAAGGGGGCAGAATTTCTTTACGGAGACTTAGCAAAGAACAGTGATGCCGATGGAAGTGTAAGGCACTCTTTAGGCTTTCTTTTTGCCTTTCAGGCTTTACCAACCGTTATATTCTTTTCAGCAGTAACCGCAGGACTTTACTACCTGGGTGTCCTACAAAAAATTGTTTATGGCTTTGCCTGGCTCATGGCTAAAACTATGCGCTTATCAGGTGCAGAAAGTTTATCCGCAGCGGGTAATATTTTTTTGGGTCAAACAGAGGCACCTCTGCTTGTTCGTCCATTCATTGCCGGAATGACGCGCTCTGAATTGCATTGCCTTATGGTAGGAGGTATGGCCACCATTGCCGGATCAGTATTGGGTGCATATGTCTCATTTCTTGGAGGTGGAAATGTAGAGGAGCAAGCCAGGTTTGCAACGTATCTGTTAAGTGCCTCCATCATGAATGCACCTGCAGCAATAGTGATGGCCAAACTTTTTTTACCGGAATCAGAACCGGAAAAGATTGACCGTAACCTGAGTGTAAACAAAGAAAAGCTGGGCGTGAATGTGATAGACGCCATTGCCGGAGGTGCATCCGATGGATTAAAACTTGCGCTGAATATTGGTGCCATGCTGCTTGCATTTATTGCGATCATTTTTGCGCTTAATTGGTTTTTGGTGGATATGATTGGTGCCTACACCGGATTGAATGATTATGTGGTAAGAAGTACAAATGGCACTTTCAGTGGATTTTCCTTACAATATATTCTCGGACAGATATTCAGAGTTTTTGCATTTGCTATGGGAATTAACTGGAGTGAAACTGTGCAGGTGGGTAGTTTACT
>CAZVFM010000041.1:0-17114 GCA_964626095.1 uncultured Roseivirgaceae bacterium
CTATGTCAGCCGAACAACTTTTTTCTATCTGCAACAGCACCGCACTTTTGGGCTGGTTGCTCATGGTTATCTTCCCTAACTGGAAGGGCACCAAAATAATTGTGCTCTCCGGCTTTATCCCCATTATGCTTGGCCTGGTTTACATTCCCCTCATCGCCATGAACATGGGCAGCAACGAGGGCAGCTTCAGCACACTTGAGGGTGTGAAAGCACTCTTCTCAAACGATTACCTGTTGCTGGCCGGCTGGGTACATTACCTGGCCTTCGATATGTTTGTGGGTAGCTGGATACTAAGTAACAGCAAGCAATACCATATCAATCACTTTTTGATCATCCCCTGTCTGTTCTTTACTTTCATGTTTGGTCCTGCCGGACTCATACTTTATTTCATTATTCGTTCAATCAAAAACAAACAAGTGCTGCATGATAATTTTAAACTTGCTTAAAGAAATTAAACAACGCAACTACCTGCTCTATGTGGTGAGTCTGACGCATGGCCTGTTGTTGCTTGCTTTTATTTTTTTGTTTCTTATCGATAACCGGGAGATAAACGGAATCAATGCATGGATCAAGCCCATGAAATTTGCTGTCTCTATTATGGCATACCTGCTTACCTTCGGTTGGGTGTTGCATTACCTGCCCAACAAAAAAGAAATCAAAGTCATTAGTATAGGAATTGCCATTTGTATGATTGCTGAAATGCTGCTTATCACGCTGCAAGCTGCCCGCGGCATAAGCTCTCATTTTAATGTCACATCTGCCTACAATGCACTTGTATTTGGCTTAATGGGTAATTTTATAGGTCTCAATACTTTTTTAAATCTTTACGCACTCATTTTGTTCTTCGTCAGAAAAACAACATTGCCTCAACCTATGTTGCATGCCTGGCGCGCAGGTCTTTTATTATTTTTTCTTGGCGGAATTTCAGGGGGCTTAATGATTACCAATATGGCGCATACCTTTCCAGCGGCCGATGGCGGCCCGGGTTTGCCCTTTGTAAATTGGAGTACAGAGTATGGCGATATTCGTGTAGCACATTTTTTTACTTTACATGGGTTACAAATTATTCCGCTGTTTACCTCGTTTGTGCTGATGCGCACCTTGCCAGCAAGCAAAGTTAACTTTGGTGTGATAGTATTTTTTATTCTTTATGCATTGATCAGCATTGCGCTTCATGCGCAGGCGCTGGCAGGTATTCCTTTGCTGAGAATCTAAAAATTACCTCAGTAGGTACATTTTGCCAATTCCTTTTTCAAAGCCCCTGTCGCCCGAGGTACTTCGCAATTTCAATTGTTCGCCATTGGCACGTACAATTACACGGTACAAGTAAACCCCATTGGCCAGTTGGTCACCAAATTCATCCCGACCATCCCATGAGTAATCTGAAATATTGTTTCCAATTCTAATGGGTCCGAGTTCATCCTGGGTAATTTCTCTTACAATCTTCCCACTAATGGTCATGATTTGAATTTTGATCTGATCGGGAATTACCGAGCCAGTTAACGTAAAAATAAATCTTGTATTACTCGAAAAAGGATTAGGGTAAGGATAGAAATTGCTAATGCTGGATTCGTTTACTACCTCAAACCTGATTTGGTAAGGTTCGCTTCCGGCAGGGTTACCACTTGCATCCTTGGCTTCAATGCGCAAGGTGTATATGCCATCCTCCAGACCGCGAGGATGGTACTCTACCCTGAAGTCCTGCTGCACACTGGAAGCAAACCAGACCACTTCAGAACTGCTGAAATTAATGCGTTTAAAAACACAAGCCTCGCAAGGTGCTTTAATAAAAATATCAAAATCAAGTGTGTCGGTTTTTAGCAGGAACTGGTTTTCATCCTTCAATCGAATACTGATAAAAGGTTCAGGCGAAACGATTTCACCATCAAGTATGTACCTGCCGTCTATCAATACATCAATTAGCGGATTGGTTTGGTCAGCACTAACCTGAATTAATGCAGGATAGGATAAGTTGTTGTTTTCATAAAACTGCTCCCGCAATAATCGGGGATTCACAAATACATTAAAATCATTACTACCTGCCTTTCCATTTGTTAAAATGGGAACATTGAATTGCGTGGTATCGCCCGGAGCTGGCGCCAATATTTTTAATGTTTGCTTATCTGTTATGGCACGTGCCGCATTCACTGTTTCATAATTCACTTGTAAAGAATCGCTAAACACTTTATCCGAAATATTTAAAAATCCAAAAGCAAGATTCCCCTCCTCACCTTCCTGCAAATTGAGGGGAGATGAAAAACTTCCCGGTAAAATAATACCTTCGGGAACCGGTGTAAAACTGATGATCCAGTGGCGAAGTTGTGCCGGGGTAAGATTAACTTCATCTTCGGTAAAAAATCGTAAACGCAAATACGGAAAATCGGCCGCGTTAATGCTGCTGAGGTCTTGTGCTACAGAAGCATTGCCGATCAACAATTGTTGTGCACCATTAAGGCTTATGCCGGTAATCGATACTTCAACAACATCGGTTTGAGGAAGCTCAGAAATAACAGCCTGGTAATCCAATGAAAGCCATTCTTGAGCAGGGCCGATCAATACCGAACTCAAACTACCTGAACTGAAGCTACCGGTTAATGTTTCTTCCGCAAAAAGCATCTGTGCTATTTTAGGCTCCTCAGTTACCCTCTCAATTATTGCTGTGCCTGGCGTTGCGCCTTTTCTTCCCCAAATAATAACGGGCTCACCATTTTCCAATGCTTCAATCTGTGTTGCAGAAATACCCAGCTCTCCAATTTTTGCTTTTACTGCGGCCGACCAATTTTGAAATCCGGCATCTCCAAATGAAAACAGGAGAACAGAATCGTTCAACGCAATATTATCAACCCAGGCAATAATGCCTTCCGATAAATTTTCCAATTCAGTGAGTGTGTAATTATTGATTATTTGTGGTTGCCTGCCACAGCTTCGATTGTCTTGAAAAATAAAAGGAATGCCCGCATAGGGAACGAGAGAGCTGCGATTAAAGGCGATAAGGTTCAAGGCATTTTTTCTGCACCTTCTTCCATTATCAATAATATATTCGAGCCCGTCAATGCGTACAGACAAATCAGCTACACCTGCCGGGTGATCCGAACCGTAGGTAGTCAGTTCAATGTGTAGCTCAGTCTCTTCAAAATTGAAAGTCTTCAAAGCAGGATCTTTCAGCAATCCGTTCAGTCCGTTCTCAAAGAGCTGATCAAAATTTATTTGTCCCCAGGCTTCAGTGCTGTTCATTATATAACTAAAGGTACTCAACTGCCAGTCGTTACTTTCATTGGGTCCGGGGTCAGAGAGCCTGCTTCTCCAAAAGTACACCGTACTGTCCGTGCTTAATAGGGTCGCATCAACATTGGCCAGTACACTTGCGGTTAGATTATACTGTTGTAAAAATGGACTGTTAAAATTAAATGCAGTATCCAGTTCAATTTCAAAATTTCGCTCCGGTGCCATCAGGTTTGAACTTTGCACGAGCAATCGCACGACCTGTTGATTGAGTACCGCATACGGTAAAGGATAAAGATTTTTTGTAGCATTCAATGAAATAAAAGTATTCAACTCAGCTGTGTTATTGGTTTTACTGAGTTCCTGAATTTGCAAGTCGGGGTCTAGCTCAATCCTGAACGTATTGTTTCCAAAGCCGGAGTTTGCAGTTCTTCTTACTTTAAATAATAATGTATCGCTATATAAAACAGGACTGAACAGCGAATCGTAACTTTCCACACTGTTATCAGCAAATGTTCGGGTAAGTCTTACAAGCAATTGCTCATTAATCGCCATACCGAAATTTCTTATCACGATTTTAATGGCAAACGAATCGGAGAGTGCTGTTACCTGTGAACCATCGAAAGAAGTTATAGATAAAGATTGATTGTTGATTTCATAATCGGGTTTATCAGCGCCAAAAACTTTTACGGCCGGATCGCCCAGTAAAACCATTTGCTGCACTTGTGTAATAGTAGTTATCTGGGGTGTTATGCCTTCATGGTATTTTTCTGCCACCAATTTCTGAACATCGCCAACACCTTTGTAAACAAAAGTTGAATCACCATAAGCTGTTTCATAAAAGAGCGTGGTATACTTTCTCAACTCAAAAGGAAATCCAAATGAACTATGTGCTACAAATCCAATAGCGCCTTTAGATGCGGTATGTACCCAATCTTCGCCAAAGGTATTTCTATTAGCGAAAAAAGTGCCTGCATTACATCCGTTGATTAAAAACATCGGGTACTTTCCTGGATTGTTATATCCCAGCAAGGGATCAGAAACATAACCGATATCAATATCGGTAACATCAGGTGCCGAGTGCCCAAAGAAAGTAACCAGGTTCATGCCCTGATTAATTTGCTCAGCCACGTTGATATTCTCTACCACATCGGTTGAACGCTTGGCAATAAGATTTACTTTGCCACCGAGAAAAATATTTTCTGCAACGTTGCCAAAGCCTTGCATGATATTTTTGAAATTGTTGAGCTCAAAACCCGATATTCCCCCGCTCAGGTGAAGAATATTTTTTCTCCACAGCGCATCATATGGTAACACTTCCATTTCCTTCACCTTGTCGAGGTACGCAGCTACCTGCGCAGACTCCATGACAGTTAAGCGACCTACCGGTATGCGCGGAAAAATTTTATCTGTACCAATGCCGGCAGTATAAAGTATATCTGAACCCGGCATACCGGAAGAAGGTACCAGGTCTTTGTAAACAAATGAGGCAGGGTTGCTGCGATGATAATTCAAACTTACATCCAAGCCCTTACCTACAAGGAACAAATACTTTGGAGCCGTGCCTGATGCAAGAAAATCGACAAAACGGTAAATGGCCAATGGACTTACTTCTCCATAAGTATATTGGTTGTACAATTGCTCTATATTAATGAGCAGTGTATCATAACTACCACCGGCTGCACTTGCACGATACGCTGCATAAGCCAGTACAGGATCAGTATAGGCTCCAGCGGGTTGGCGTAGAAGTGGGTGTGTGATCATTACATAATCCTGCTGGTTAAGTTGTACCCTTCTTAGCTTTACGGATTTAATGTTTGTACTGGAAACTTGACTAACGGCTAATATTTTTCTTTCGGTAGCGGTATTGTTGATAACCGCATTAAGTGTTGCAGTACTTGTTGTACCCACACGAATCACATTATCAGTATCTGTGATATCGAATAAGCGAGTACCAAGGATAGTATTACTGATTTGTATAAAAGATTTATTGGAGGGATTTTCTCTCAGGTAATATTTCTTCTTAGTTGAATTAAACTGGTTGAATTGTTGCGGATAGTGCAATTGAATATAAGATGCACTCAGTCTGGAGCGCGGGCCATCAAAAGCAACTGAGCGTACGCGCACCACCATATTTCCATCTGCACCTATATCGGTCCAGTTGAGATCATGATTTACACTAAGGTTTGAAAAACGACTCAGATCATGTGTTCCCAACAGTCGTAAGGAAGCTGCATTTGGGCCCACATAAACCTCTGCACGGTTATTGGCATCAAATCTCCCGACCAGTAACAACTCAAGTTGTGGTACAGCTCCAGTTTGAACTGTATTTAATAATCCGCTAAGCGTATAGTCTCGTTGTGTTCCTTCGTTAATGATTTGCCCTGTCCAGCCTTCGCCCTCATCAAACCATGAGTACTGTAAAAAACCAATCACATTGGTACCTGTACTGTACTGATCAGCCAACACCCGCAAATAGTTTTCATTATGAAAATTTTCTGCCGGAATACCCGAGGTATTGTTTTCAAAGAACAAGGTCATACGCTTTCCGGGTACTGCCAAATTGTTCCATGTTAAAAAATAAGCTGCCGTATCGCTGAATAAATTATAGTATGCATGAGGTTGGGTACTTGCCGGTTCGTATAAAAACTGATCCAGCGTTCCATCATTTTTCTTTCCATAGAATTCTATGTAATCAGTCGGATCAAAACTTGCATCGTTTTGCCCTTCTACAAAAATGGCTTGCTCGATACCCCGATAAAAAAGTTGGATTCTTCTGGGGTCCACACTGGCCAAAGGAAACCCTGCAGCCTGTAAATCATTGAAAGTAATACGATAAAGCGCATCATCAGCTACGTTAATTTTATAATACTGCTGATTATAATTGATCCACTCATCCCCAAACTGCGCCAGCACAGCTACCTGGAATGAAACTAAAAAAATGAGTAGAAAAGCAAGCCTCCTCATAACTTATCAAAACCAAGTGTTAACGAAAATACATGAGAGTACAGCGCAGCAGATTGATCGGTGATATCTGTTAGTGCATAATCTATCATCAGGCGGTTAACCTTGACTCCCAAACCCATGTTGGGTTGGAATTCTGTACGGTAACTATTATCAAAATTTTTGCTTCGTTGCACATTGCCCATTCCCAGGCGCAGGTAGGCAATTTTCTTATAATCAAATTCAAATCCTAAAGAAGGATCAACTGAAACAATAGATGAGCGAATGGCCACATTTCGGGTACCATCAAAGGTGAGTCGTAAATCGGCCGCAGTAGTTAATCCGATGGCTTCCTCCTTGAACCTAAAATGCCTGGCTATGCCCAGGTTCAGTTTTGGAACAGTTATCTCAATCGTGTTTTCTGGAATGATATTGCCTGTGTCATTATACACATCCTCCACCAACTCAGCATTGTGTTTCCAAGCATTGAATGTTCCGGTTACATCTCGGAACATGATACCATATTGCCACTTGCCAAAATTGCCCTGAGCCCCTGCATCCAAACCAAAACCCCATGCACTGGCAAACTTACCTGCCACCCGATGCACTACTTTCATATTGCCACCTATGCGAATACCATTTAACACATTGAGTTTTCGTGCATAACTTATAAGCATGGCATAATCGGCTGCTGAAAAAAACTGCACGTTATCATAGTTGATGGCGCCATTGGCATCGTACAAAAAACGTGTATCCGGAATATCATCTATCCCAAAACGAATTAAAGAAATACCAATATGACTTGAGGAATCGATTCGTGCAGCAAAACTCATAAAATCGAACTTGGCGATACCTGCAAAATATTCGGCATGCATTCCCGCGACCTGGTAACGTTCTTCAATATTTAATAAGCCTGCCGGATTCCAATAGCCCGATGAGGCATCATCTACCCAGGCGGTGTGTGCACCAGCCAGGGCCAATGAGCGTGCCCCTACCCCAATGGAGAGAAATTCATTCGAAAATTTTGGGGTTTTTGTTTGGCCATAGCCTGTGAGACTTGTCAGCATTACTACCAAAACCACTGCCTTGTGCATCATCTTCATCATTCCATGGACCCACTAAAGGAGTTTTATATTTACTAAAAACCTGTAAATACTAAGAAAATTGGCCGAATTAATGCGCTAAACTAAGAAAAATAAAAATTTATTACATTTTTTTGCTTAGTACTTGGCCATACATAGTACTTTTCCGTATATAGCAGTACAATTGAACCAAATCGTATGAATCTGGAAAACACGCAGGTGCAAATGCGCAAGGGAATACTCGAATTTTGCATACTTCACATTATCTCAAGAGGCGAAATTTATGCCTCCGACATGCTGGACGAATTGACAGCAGCTAAAATGATTGTAGTGGAAGGTACACTCTACCCCCTGCTCACGAGGCTTAAAAATGCAGCGCTTCTGGAATACAAGTGGGTAGAGTCGAAGTCAGGACCCCCGCGCAAATATTATAAGCTTACCAGCGAGGGTGAGGTATTTCTGAAAACGCTGACCCATACCTGGGAAGATCTACAGCTTTCGACACAAACAATTTTGTCGAAATCTCTTTCAAAAACTAAATCAAAAGCCTGAACAATATTAACTTTCGTAAAATGAAAAAGAACATCAGCATCAATATCAGCGGCATCATTTTCCACATAGAGGAAGACGGCTACGATCAGCTGAAAAATTATCTTGATTCGATCAATAAATACTTCTCTTCTTTTGATGACAGCAGTGAAATTCTGGCTGATATTGAGAGTCGCATTGCCGAAATATTTTTAAGCAAACTTAATGAGGGCAAGCAGGTGATTACAGCTGAAGATGTAGCCCTGCTTATTTCCACTATGGGAAGTGTTAGCGATTTCAAAGAAGCAGAGGAAAAAGAGTACGCTGAAAAGGAAGATCAAACTGAAAGTCAATTCAAGTCATCAAAAAAAGAACAGAAATCAGAAAATTCTTTTAAATCAAAGACTTTACTTCGCGATAAACAACGCAAAATATTTGGCGGGGTTTGCGCGGGTTTTGCTCACTACTTTAATATTGACCCGGTTTGGCCCCGTGTAATCTTTGCTTTGCTAACAATAGGTACCCATGGCATTTTCTTGCTAGCCTATTTCATTCTCTGGATTGCAATGCCCGCATCGGCCGAACTGAAAGAAAATACCAACATCAAAAAAATGTACCGCGACCCAGAGGGTAAGGTACTGGGTGGGGTAGCAAGGGGCTTGAGTAAATATTTTGCGATAGATATTACAGTAGTGCGACTGATCTTTGTTTTACTGGCCTTCGCCTGGCTAACCGGTGTTGTACTTTATATCATCTTATGGATCGCTTTACCGGAAGCCAAAACCATTACCGACAAAATGCAGATGCAAGGAGAACCGGTTACGCTTTCTAATATAGAATCGAGCATCAAAAAAAGTTTGAATGTAAAAGAAGATCAGGACGAAAATGTTTGGGTTAAAATCCTGTTGTTCCCCTTCCGCTTAATTGGCGCAGTCATAGACTGGATAGGAAAAGCATTAGGACCCGTGCTATTGTTTATTGTTGATCTCGTAAGGGTTTTTGCGGGCCTCATCATTTCTTTTGTTGGACTGAGTTTCTTTATGAGTATTATGGTCTTTGGCGGCTTGCTGTTTGGATTGTACAACTCCACCGGATTGGAATTTCTTGATACTGGTGACCTGGGCATTCCTATCGATATGATCGTTAGTAGTTTTCCCGGCATCACTGCAGTGGCTTTGTTCTTGAGTATATTGATGGTCGCTCTCTTCCTTTTATTGTCGGGAATTTCTCTTATAGCCAGGAAGATTGTATTTCATTCGGCAGTAGGTTGGTCAATGTTTGCGATTTTTGTTTTAAGTATCGCCACATTAGCCTTCACCGTACCTAAAATCATCATTGATTTCAGGGAGCGCGGCAGGTATACAGAAGAAATTGTGCTTGACACCAATAACAAAATGCCTGTATTGAAAATAAATGAAAATGGTGATGGTGATTACAGCAGTGTACGCTTAAGACTTATTGGACATGATGATAACCAACTCCTTTTGAAACAAGAATTTCAGGCACAGGGCAAAACAAGACGCGATGCCATTGAAAATGCCAGAATGATTAAATACGAGTTTAATCAGCAAGATTCTGTGCTTGTATTCAATACAAACTTTAGCTTTAAAGAAGAAGCGCACTTCAGAGGCCAATCACTCAATTTGGTATTATATGTACCCTACCATACACCCTTCTTCATTGATAAAGATGCCTGGAATAACATAAGTAATTATGTCACTTACAATAAGCGATCAAACAACACGTGGATGCTTACGGAGGATGGTTTAGTGTGTGTGACTTGCCCGGAAGAAAAAACTGAATTGACACAGTATGGCGAATTCAGCGATATTGAAATTGCAGGTGTGTTCAATGTAAAAATTGAAAAAGGCCCATCATATAAATTGGAAATTAAAGGACCAAATAAAGATGATGTGCAGGTTGACGCTGAAAGTTACAGGCTCAAAATTAAATTAGAGGAAGGCGGGGTAAGCATAAGAAATGCAAATACTATATTCATAACAGTGCCAGAATTAAATGAAATTGGGATGGCGGGCGCAGGTAAACTTGAATTGATAGGATTTACCAATGAAAATCTCGCTATCAACCTGGCGGGGGCCATTAAAGCCAAAGCCGAAATCAATGTAGATAATCTGGATATCAATATTGCCGGTCTTAGTACACTTGATCTTACTGGGCGCGGCAAAAGCCTTGATGCCAGTCTCGCAGGCTCGGCTCATTTACGTGCAGCTGATTACTACGTAAATGATGCAAAAATTGACGCAGTTGGCGCATCCACCGCCAGGGTTAATGTGAGCGGCAACCTGGAGAAAAATGCATTATTGGGTTCAAGCATACGAAATGTAAACTAACAACAAAAAAAGAAATACCTTTCAAACAAAAGCGGCTAAGGATACTTTATTCTTAGCCGCTTTTCATAATTTTAGCTAAGATTTCATTTTATATAATATTGTTTTTACAAGGCACCATAATTACAATGATACTTTTGAGCTTACTAGCTTGCTCAAGTACAAAAACTGAATCAAACTCTCAGGGCATAAAAGGAAATGTACTTTGGTTTGAAGGAAATCAAATGCCGGGCTTTGATAGAAAACCCGATCCTGGCAAGGGAATAGCACGAGAGATCCATATCTATGAAGTATGTAAGCAGTCTGAGGCGGAATCGGATGGCATGTTTTTCAAGAACATATCAACAAAACTAGTCGCCATTGCTGAGTCAAAAAATGATGGCAATTTTGAAATAGACCTCCCTCCCGGAGATTATAGTCTTTTTGTGAAAGAAGAAGCAGGGCTGTTTGCCAATATTTTTGATATGTATAACCATATCCATCCGGTAAAGGTAGAAACGCGCAAATACACTGAAGTAACCATTTCAGTCAATTACAAAGCCTCTTATTGAGTTAAAAACCAGTATTTTTACTCCTTAATCAGTTTTTAGCAATTTTTGCATGACTGCGCAACCTATTTAGCCGTACATGCATCTTGTAAGAGAACGCTCAAATGGAATTCCATATTTACCGCAAGTCTGAACAAGAATTAATTGAAGGTTGCCGCAAACAAAAAGCAGCAGCCCAGCAGGCATTGTTCAACAAATATGCCGCCCGAATGAAGGGACTTTGCTACCGCTATGTAAAAGATGATATGGAAGCAGAGGATATTCTGGTGACGGCTTTTACTAAGGTGTTTGATAAAATAGATCAGTTCAAGAGTGAAGGAAGTTTTGAGGGTTGGATAAGAAGGATAATGGTGAACGAATCGTTGACTTACCTGCGCAAAAAGCGCAGCATGTTTATTGAAACAGATCTTGAGGCGGCCGACAAAGCCCCTGATTTTACGAACATAGGGCAGGAAATGGAAACTGAAGAGTTGATCAACTTGATAAGTACATTACCGGCAGGCTACAAAATTGTATTTAATATGTACGCCATTGATGGTTATTCACACAAAGAAATTGCTGAACAACTCGGAATTTCTGAAGGTACATCAAAATCACAACTCAGCAGGGCCCGCAGCCTATTGCAAAGCATGCTGGCCAAACAAGAACACATGGTTTTAAAAAGATTGGAGAACTTATAGTTATGGAGAAGATCGATAAAATATTTAAAGAAAAACTGGAGCAATATGAACGCCCGGTCTCTGAAGCTGCCTGGAACAAAATAGCTGGCGGCCTGGAGCGTAAAAAGCAAGTGGGTTTCTACTTCTATTTGCGAATAGCTGCAGGCTTTACACTTTTAGCCATCGCAGCTGCATACCTGTTGCTTAAAAATGATAGAACAGAATCAGTACTGGAAACGCAAGCCATTGCCAATGTAGGTGCTGCGGAAGAAAAAACTGAAGCAGTTGCACTTGAACAAATTGAAACGCCAGACTTAAATGAAGTGAGCGACACCCCCTTGATGTACACTCGGCCAAAAAAATCAAATAATACATTGGCCCTGAAAAGTCAAGATAGAGTAGAACTAAAAGAAATTGAAAAAGAAATTATACCAATAGAACAGCCAGAAGAAATAACAAGTACAGAGGTGGCGCAACTCATTCGCGACACTCCGGTAAGTATTAAAAATGAAACAAATTCAAATGATTTTCTCGGCAAACCAATCAGTTTAAATATTATTCTAACTGGCAATGCAACCGAAAGTAATGCGCTTGCATCTACAGAATACCAGGAAGACAAAAAAGATGGTTTAGGAGAAAAAATGAAAAAACTCTTTAACAAAGCTCAAGAACTTAAACACAGCGAAGGCGCGCTCGCTGATTTAAGACAAGCGAAAGATGAAATCCTGGCATTTGATTTTAAAAAGGAATCACTCAAATAATTGAACTATGAAATTAACAATAATTGGCTTTTTAATTTTCTCTCTCAGCACAACTGGTTTTACACATAACAACCAAACCGATACAGTAATGGTGAAAATTGGTAAGTCAAGTAAAATCACAATTAATATTAATGACCCAGCGGATCTGGAGGTTTTAAAACGATACAATTTTCAAGCGCTTATTGATGATGTGGTAAAGCAATTGGAGGCTCGTGAAGAAAAAGCTCTTGAAGAAGTTAGCTACTTGAAAGATGAAAAGAAGGAAGAGATTGTAGAGGATGAGTTTGAAGATGTGGACTGGGGTGATAATAACAACGAAAGCGTTGACTGGGGAAGGGAAACTACTCGCAATTACAGCAACCTGAAAGTAAGTAAGCATAGAAGAGGCACCTATCATTCTTTCACTTTTGATCTGGGTACCAATAATTACCTAAGTGATGGAAAATTTCCTGACGCTTATGGTGAGGCCTACTCTGTAAGGCCCTGGGGATCATGGTATCTTGCAGCCAACTCTATGCAAAAATCAAGAGTAGCCAGGAATCTGTATGTTGACTGGGGATTGGGCCTATCATGGTACAATTTCAAATTTCAAGATGCCAACACAAGTGTGGTGCGTACAACCGAACAAACGGAGTTCATACCCGATACCCGAAGCGTTAATTTTATCAAGAGTAAACTTACCGCATCTTATATAAATGCCACTTTTGTACCAATGCTTGACTTTGGTAGCGGACGTAAAGCGCGCGTATGGAACTACGGCAGGTCAAATGCATTCAGAATCGGATTGGGTGGATATGCCGGCTATAGAATTGGCAGTCACAGCAAGATGGTGTACAATGATAATGGCCGACAAAAAGATAAAGACAACAACAGTTTTTACCTGAACAATTTCAGGTACGGTGCACGGGCACAAGTTGGTTTTAGAGGAACAGATCTCTTTTTTAACTACGATTTAAATGAATTATTTGCTGAAAATCGTGGACCTAAGTTGAATGCTTTCAGTTTCGGAGTAATATTCTAACAAGCTTTAATTTAAGTGGCAAGTCCTGAGCCAATGGCTCAGGACTTGCCACTCATCGCATCTTACTGTTTTCCTACCTTATTTTATGTTCCTTCATTATTGCTTCTCGTTCTGGGGGAGGCAAGCGCAAGTCTCTGCAAAATTTATAATTATGTGGTCGATGATAGGAAAACAACAAAATCACAATCACAAACCCGAAACCAAAAAACCATATTTGAGTAAGGTAAAATCCGCTAACGGCAATTACCATGGCCAGAAACAGCAAGGCATAAACCTTCAAATACAATTTATACAGTACAGTTAATTTCTCTCTTAAAGAATTCAATGCTCGTACCTGGGGTATTTGCTTCCTGAACATAACAAAAGGATATACAACACTAATAACCAGCATTAAACCGAGCACCGTTGCAGCTACATTCAACATGGTATCCTCAAGATAGGGCATTAAGTCTCTGTGCTTCATTTCAAGATAGACCCAGGTAAAAGCTAACAGTGGTAAGGCCGCAAAGCCGTAATATTTTGTGCTGATGATTTGCTGGTACTCCTTACTGTTCTCGAATTGCATGTAGTTGATTATTTAGAAAGCCTTGAATTATATTATTCAGATGCGACAAATTATGTGTAATTTTACTAAAGATTAATGTGTCAAAAAATTGATTATGCTTGCGCAAGAAAAGTTATCTCGCAAAGAACAGGTGATCAGGCAAGCTGCCGAGCTCTTTAAAGAGAAGGGCTATGCAGCAGCCTCCATGAGAGACCTCGCCCAACGACTGGGCATTGAGGCAGCCAGTTTATATTCTCATATTAAATCCAAAGAGGAGATATTGCGTACCCTCTGCTTTGACATGGCCACAGACTTTATTGCCTCTCTCCAACATGTTGAATCTGAAAATGCACCAGCAAGCGAAAAATTACGAAAAGGTATCATCGGTCATATAAAGGTGATGTCGCGCGACCTCACAGCAAGTGCAGTATTCATGAACGAACACCGGCATTTAAGTCAGCCTTACTTGCGCGATTTCTTATTGCTTAGAATAAATTACATCAACCGCTTCAAAAAAATCATTGAAGAAGGTATAAGCAAGGGAGAGTTCAATAATAAAATTGATAAAAAACTGGCCGTGATGACCCTATTCTCTTCACTCAACTGGATGCCCAATTGGTACGATCCGGTGGGCGCCATAGAACCAGAATTGTTGGGCCATCAATTGGCGGATATGCTTATCAATGGCCTGAAACAAAACAGTAAATAAAGCTGTTTGCCTAGTAGGTGTTAGTTTACTAAATAGCGACAAAATCCAACAGAACTATGTACGGAGGAGGAAATACATTCGAGGGAATCAAAAATGATAACCTGGCAAATGAGGATCCGGTAAAACTGGCTGAATTTGAAGCCAGGATAGCCAGAGGTGAAAAAATTGAACCCAACGACTGGATGCCTGCGCTCTACCGCAAGCAACTCATTCGTATGATTGAGCAACACGCACACAGCGAAATCATTGGGGCATTACCTGAAGGAACATGGATAACCCGTGCACCCGGCTTCAAGCGTAAACTCGCCCTGATGGCCAAGGTTCAAGATGAAGTAGGTCATGCACAACTATTGTATAGTGCTGCCGAAACACTAGGCAAATCAAGAGAATCCATGATTGATGACCTCATCTCTGGAAAATCAAAATATTCGAATGTATTTAACTACCCTACCTTTACCTGGGCCGACTGCTGTTTTATTTCCTGGTTGGTAGATGCCGGTGCAATTGTTAATCAACTGGCAAATGCAAGAGGTAGCTATGGTCCTTACTGCCGTGCACTTGACAGAATTTGTGCGGAAGAATCCTTCCACTTAAAGTACGGACATCATTGCGTAATTCACCTGGCCACTGGTACACCTAAACAAAGACAAAGCATGCAAGAGGCGGTTAACCGCTGGTGGCCGCCAATGATGCATTTCTTTGGTCCATCAGATAAGATTTCGGTACATACTGAAGTACTGATGAAGTGGAAAGTAAAAATGGGGAGCAACGATGACATGAGAAATCAGTTTTTGGATATGTATGTACCAAAAATTTGGGAGTTGGGTTTAACCATTCCAGATCCGAATCTGAAGAAAAACACTGAAACCGGTCGTTGGGAGTATACAGAACCCGATTGGGAAGAGTTCAAACGCGTAATTAATGGAGACGGCCCTTGTAACAAAGAACGCTTGGAGGTAAGAAGAGTGGCCGAAGAAAGAGGTAAGTGGGTAAGAGAGGCATTGTTATCGCCTAAAACTGAATATGTAACACCTTTGGCCTAACAGATTAATTCAGTCTTGAATAATGGGCAATCAACAAACGAAGCTGCTCGCTCATTTCTCTTGCAGCCTCTTGTGGAGAACTGAAATACTTCGATAAAAAAACCGCAGCACTACTATCGTCAGGTAAATCCTGATTTAGCCAACGCCAAACATCCTCTGCAAGCATAATCATTTCACTGGAATGGTACTTCGAGTAATTCCGGGCGAGGACATCAAGCAATTGCACAAGTTCGAAATAGTAATTCATAATATTCTATAACTAAAATTAGCAGATAAAGGTTGGCTCAGTCAACGCTTTATCCACCTATCCTTAAAACCGTTTTTTAATGGTCTCATTACACTTATATTAGGGCCGTAAACGATTGAATTCATTGAAATCACTTGATCCCCGTGTGAATCGCCTTCCCGGTTACGGAGAAGAAACTCAACTAAAGCCAAAGGCAGCTTTGGACCAGCTTGGCACATTTGAAGTATTTTTGCAATTAAAAGAGGGTAAACTTTTTGAACATGCAGGCAGTGTACATGCCCCCAATAAAGAGCTGGCATTTATCATGGCGAAAGAGCAATTCAGCCGCAGGTACACCTGCACAGGACTTGCGGTTGCCGATACAAGAGATATCACATTGAGTCCGCTTACTGAAGGAGATCAATCCGCTTACGATGTTATTTCCGTTAAAAAAAAGGAAGGAAGCAAATCTGCTTTTCAGGTTTTTCACTTATTGAAAAGAGGTAGACAACATGTGTTCGCTGCCACTATTGAAGCTGTAGATATTGAAGATTGTTTCGCGCGGGCAAAAGAACAATTCGGTGCACACAAGCCGATTTACAATATTTGGATAATCCATCTCAATGATATGCTGTACGCTGCTGAAGAAGACAAAATAATTTGGAATACACTTCACGAAAAGAAATTCAGAGATGCATCTGATTATAAGGCTGCAGATAAAATTAAAGAGTTCAAAGAAAAAATGAACCTGGAGTAAAAATATGAATGAGCTAGCCTTAAAAGAATTTATATACAAGCTGGCAGATGATCATCTCATCATCGGGCACAGAAATTCAGAATGGACAGGCATGGGCCCGCTATTGGAAGAAGACATTGCTTTTTCATCAATGGCGCAGGATAAAGTAGGGCAAAGCCTTGCCTTTTATCAAATCTTACAAAGTCTGGGCGAAAGCGAACCCGATACCGTGGCCTTTATGAGAAATGCATCCCAATTTCATAATTGCATTTTAACCGAGCTCCCTAATGGTGAGTATGATTTTAGTCTGGTACGTCATTTTCTTTTTGATACTGCTTATGCTATTCGTTTCGAAATGCTCACGCATTCAAGTTATGAGCCACTTGCGTTGCTTTCAAAAAAGATAAAAGGCGAATTACGCTATCACACCATGCATGCAAATACATGGATCAAACAATTGGGTTCTGCAACTACTGATAGTATACAACGAATGCAAAATTCACTTGACTATGCCTTGCCTTTTGCCTTAGGAATTTTCGAACCCTCTCCATTCGAAAATGATATAATTGCAGATGGAATTTTTGAAGGTGAGCTGGCTAATCAATACCTATGGGAACAAAAAATCACTGAAGTAATTAATCAGACTCAACTGGTTTTACCCAATATAAAATTACTTAAACCTGTTTATGGCGGACGCACTGGTGAGCACAGTGAATACCTTCAACCTTTGCTGGATGAAATGGC
>CAZVFM010000042.1:0-14447 GCA_964626095.1 uncultured Roseivirgaceae bacterium
CCAACAAGGTATCAAAGCGATAATAACCACCTTCGCCTGCACCCAGCACCATATACCCCGGATTATTAAACATTCTGTCATAACCTCTCCCCTCAATACTATCGTCTCTCGATTCCCCTATGGTTTGAAAACGGTTAAAGGAATAGGTATACAATTGCTGTCCGATCTCAACCTTATTCACGAAGTAATAACTCGCCCCGGCAACAATAGATAATACAAGGGCTTGCCGGATATTCAATAAACCCTGGTTAATACCCGACAATAAAATAAGTAAAATGGCACCTGCCAATACAGCTTTGGACGCTGAAATTAAACAGATATACAAAAAGGCCAGATAACAAATCGCCTGAAAAAACGCGGGTATGCGTACCAGCTTAGTGCTAAAAACAAGCATGGATCCTGCCAACAGTGCATAATACCCCAGTTGATTGGGGTTATTAAAAAACAGGGCATCCCTTGATCCAATATTACCCCCAAGCAAAGAAAGCAACGTCTGCAAAATCAAGGATAAGCCTATGCCATAGGCCGTGTACAATAAAAACTGCTGACCGTACCTGCGGTACAGAACCAAGGTGAAGGTAAATGCAATAAAATTATAGATATAAAATAATGAATGGATATAGGATGGAAATCTTTTCTCCTGACTTTGATCAATAAAAAGCGACCAAATGGTATTGACGATGAGTACATAAATCACAAAGTACTTCAAAAAACGAATAACCTTCACATCAGCAAAAAGCGCGCTGGTCCCACCTTGTAAAATCAGGTAGATGAACAGCAGGGATAAAATCCAATCGGCCGGTTGTGGCATCCCACTACCAAAAAGGTAAAACGGGAAAAGTACCAGGAATAAAATCCATGTATAAAGTGGCAACTTACTTCGTATGTATAACCTGTGATTTCTCAATTTTTCATTTATATTTTTATGCTGTTTAAACTTCTGCTTACTTCCTTATAAATTTCCTCTATTCGCTGCACAGCAATCCTTGTGGCGTTTCCCCGATTCGCAATATGTTCTTCCAGGTAAACATCATTAAAATGATGGCCCTTTAAACTTCTAAGATAGCTTATTAGCACAGTCAAATCCCTTTCAAGATCAAGTGGGATTGCTGCATTTGAAGACACATAGTCAAATACGTAACCATGTTTGGGTAGCTTAATTACAGCAATAGGTGTACCCATTAGCAAGGCTTCCAGACCTACTGTAGAAGCAAGCAGCACACAGCAATCAACACTTTTTAGTAGAGCAAAAATACTATGTCCTTTGGTCAATAATACCCAATTGCCAAAGCCCTTTCTTGTTATTTCTTTTTCAAATAACAAAGGCTCTTCCCGGGGATGCAACCTAACCAGTACTTTCAAATCCAGTGTCTGCCTATATGAATTCATTTCTTGCAAGAATCTTCGAAATTGCTCAAGCTTTTGCTCAGCAGTACAAAAACCCTGGTCGTCCACAGGATTGGAAACATACAATATAGTTCTGCTGCCAAGTGAATAAGTTGAATTTATTTTTTCTACCTCTTCCTTGTACGATGCATTCAATACCGCATCGTAGCGAGGGTTGCCTACTATACTTACCTTGCAACCCAGGCTTCTGAAATAGCTGGCAGAACGCTCGCCCCAGGCAAATACTTCCATTGCCCCATTGCTTCCATAGGCAAGTCTTTCACTTTCATTGGGCAAAGGAAACCGTATACCCTCCTGTATAAGTACAAAATCAATTTTTACCCCTTGGAAATACCGACATATGCGGTCGAAGGGATAGGCCACATCGTTGGGAACGATGGCGAGCCCAGGCTTTTCCGTGTTGGCCTCAATTAAACTTTTCTTTAACCTGATATTCCAGATAAATGAACGGAGTAAATTTCTGGCTAAAGCATTATTCCCCCCTATGCCTTTGCTTCCAGTTGAAGTACTTGCACCCCTGTACTTTAATCCTTTGAGTATATAATACCCAAGTCCTATTTCCTCTAATTCCTGTACCGGACTATCCATGCGCCTGAACTCACATAGTGAGACCAGTCTTACCGTAAAACCCCTTTGCTTTAATTCAAGCATGAGCGGCTTCATCATCTGCCAGTGGTGGTTATTATTGGAAATATAAAAATCAATGCGCTTCATTCCATTTCAATTACTTCCAAATAAGATTGCATGGCCTCTTTAACATGAAATCGTTGAACAGCTTTTCTTCCTTCTTCAGCCAATAAGTTTCCTGCTTCCTTATCCATATTCAAGACGAGTAAAATTTTTTCCGACAAAGCCGCAACATTTCTCACCGGTACAAGAAAACCGTTTTTGCCAGGCGCTGAAATAATTTCATCCGGACCACTGGGGCAATCCGTTGAAACCACCACTGCCCCACAGGCCATGGCCTGTATTAACACCCCCGGCATACCTTCATGCAGAGAACTCAAAATAAATGCATCACAATTCGCCATGTATTGAAAGGGATTGATATCAAAACCGCCAAAAATTATATCTTCCTTCAAACCCAGCGATTCTGCCAAATACATCACCTCACTCTTCAATGGTCCTTCTCCTAAAAGAAAAAGTCTTGCAGGCATTTTCGATCGTACTTGTTTGAATGCGCCAAGGAGTGTAGCATGGTCTTTCTGAGGTACAAACCTTCCCACATGCAAAATGACTGGTATTTCACGAGGAAATTCAAACCAGGGATGCGCTGGCTTTACTTTGCACTCGGTAAGCAAACGCTGATCAATCACCGGATTATGTACGACAAAAATATTGCGATTCGGTAAGAATAATTTTTTGTGCAGTTCCTTTTTCACCCCCAAAGACACCGCAGTGATGGTATCAGCAAAGCGGTAGAATAATGCTTTCACCATAAGCATAAGGACTCGCTTAAGCTTACTTTTACCCGGAGGAAATAAAATATTACGCTCGGATAAAATCACCCGCCAATTTCTAAATGGATTCAAAAAGGCAATAAGTGCCAACGGCATATTGGCTCCTCCGCAAGTAGAAAAAACGGTGTCCGGCTTTTCCTCACGGATTATTCTCCGTAAAGGGAAAAGAAAGAACAAAAGATTGCGTGAAGCACAATCCATAAGCTTCACATGACTGGGAAGCATGACCATATACTCACCTTCAGCCCGCATCAATACCAGTGTAATATCGTATTTGTCTTTGGGCAGATTTTCCAGCAATACCAAAGTCACCCGGTCAGCTCCACCATAACCCATACTTGGCCGCACAATCATCAACTTCTTCTTCATTGGCTGTATCAAAGTGATATATTGCTTACAATGATATTTCTTTCTCCAGCTTGGAGTACATAGCCTATAGGTAAATGATCTGCCTTTCCATTCATAAGGCTTTCCATCAAAGCTCGTTTTGAATTTCCCGTGATCATACAAATTTTGTTTTCAGCCCGCATGATGAAGGCTAAACTCATACTCAACCGCATTTGCCCTGTTTCAGGATGCCTACTGATCTGTACCCATTCTTCGCTTTCTTTCTCGCTTAAATCTTGCGGGAAAATGGAAGCGGTATGGCCATCAACTCCTGCCCCCAGCAATACCCAATCCAAAGCATTTTCAGTAAATTTTTCCTTTAACAACCATTCATATTCACTCCTGGCATGTTCAATAGTTTCTATTGCGGTGGGGATGGGAAAACATACGGCATCAGTCCTTGCCAGCCACAATCTATTTGCATTTCCGAAATTACTTTCTTCGCTCTTTGAATCTACCCATCTTTCATCGACCCAATAAACTTCAACGCAAGAGTAGTCCAGGGCTTGTCTATACTTTTCTGCCATCATTTTAAACCATGCTTGTGGTGTATTCCCTCCCGACAAGGCAATCCGGCATATTCCCTTTTCTTCGATACACCGTTTAGCCACTTCAATAAAATGAGTGGCCGTGTAGCTATTCACTTCATCTAAATGCTCAAAATATTTGAAATTGGCTTGAACCAACAGAATACTTTTAAAAGACTAAAGAAATAATAACACACTTAATCCCTAACATACATGCAATAAATTTGATGTGCTTGATTCTAAGCTTTGTACTGGGTTAATCATTTCACTTGATTTTCAGTAATTAAAAAATGCTCACTGATTTCCATAAGATGTTCCACACGATGCACACCCTGCTCCATCCAAAATTCTTCCAAAGTCGGTGTATTGCGTGCCACAAAATACAAACCTGTAGCTTTTGCCGCTTGGTAATCCGTGCCTGCATCTCCAACAAACAAACATTGCCGGGGTGCTAATGCATACTTTGCTAACAACTCATTTACAATTTGCACCTTGCTACGAGGTACCCCACATACTTCATCAAAATCCGAACTTAAATTTCGCTGGGTAATAATTGCTCTAAGCTCTTCTTCCGGTGTGCCCGAGGCAACAAATTTTTTTATTCTGCCCTTACAAGCCTTTAAAATTTCTCTGGCACCGGGAACAAAAGGAGCTTGTAGTATTTTATTAAATACAATGCTTGAAAATCGAATGCCCAATTGTTCTTTCTCTGCTGTGCTTAATTCTTGATGCAATAACTCCTTGTATATCCATTCAAATTTCACAAAACGTGAAATACCCATATGCTCCAGGTGGTACGACTTTATTGCAGACAAATGCTGTGGTTGATCCGCAAAGAGTTCAAGAAAGGCCTCTGTTTTAATATCTGCCGACTCCAGTATTACCCCATCAAAATCAAAAAAAATCGCACGCAGATCAATCATTGTTCAACTGGTTATGTATCTGCTCAATTACCTGAATAATGCCCTGCCCCATATCTACATATTCAGCAGACACCAATTTCTTACCCAATTTAGGTGTGAAATTATAGGGTGTAATAGCATAATGCCCGCTCTTGGCATTATCACTTTTTTCATATACTATTTCTACTTGCTGGTTGAGTATCTCAGAAAACATCTTGAAAAGTTCTTGTATAGATAGCCGGTCATTTCCGGTCAAGGTAAGGTGCTTATTGGCAAATGATTTCTCCAGGGCCTGTACGCTCAAGCGCGCTGCGTCTTCAACATGTATATATTCCCGTTTATCATCTTCAGCTCCCTGGTAATGTATGGGTCCTCCTGCAATAAAGTTTTTCAATAAGCGGTACACACCATTATTTTCATCCGATCGGGTACCATATAAACTACCATACCGCAAAATGGTATATTCCAAACCATAGCGTTGGTAATATTCCTCTATATAATTCTCACAAGCCTGCTTACTGCAACGGTAAAAGCCCCCATGTTGACTATATACATAAACTGAGCTCCCAAAAACAAATCGCTTTACCCCGTTATGTCTTGCCGCCTCCAACATATTGATGGTTCCTAATATATTGATCTCGGCTGTCTCGTAAGGCTTATGCTTAGCTTCGTTTAAATCGGCCAGCGCAGCCAGGTGATACACCACGTCATACGCTTTCATTGATTCAAACAAAAAATCCCTGTCGCGTATATCACCAATCAACATCTCTTGCCCGGTTGATAGAAAAGCAGAAGGCCTCTTATCAAAAACAGTCACCGCACAACCGGCAGCTGTCAGGGCATCCGCAATATGGCTACCTAAAAAACCCGCTCCCCCGCTTACTAGTACTTTTTTCATGCCTCTTGTTTAATAAAGTTAATCAGGTTCATGCATGCCTCTACTTCCATGGCCACTCGGGTTTCCCTTGTAAAGGTGCCAATGTGCGGACTTAATATACAATTGTCAAGTGTTGCAAGTTTACCGACATAGGGTTCGGTTTCAAATGTATCAAGATAGGCCGTACTGCCGGGCTGCTTTACCAGAAACTCATACAAAGCATTTTCATCTACCAGCCCCCCCCTGGCTGTATTAATGAGTAACAATTCTTCTTTTGCATTAGCAAAAAAATCTTTACCCACAAGGTGCTGCACTTCCTTACTATATGGCAGGTGCAGACTTACAATGTCAACCTCTGCGGCCATAACAGTGAGCTCGGCTTTTTTTACACCATAGTTTTCAAAAACCTCATCCCCCAGCATGGGATCATACGCCAATACCTTGCAATTAAAGGCTTTAAGCAACTCCACTAACTTTCTACCCACTTTGCCAAAACCAATAATTCCTATAGTCATCCCCGTAAGATTTCTACCCATGCGTTTATTCCAGTTTCCCGCCATCATTTCCCTGGTCGAAACCGGTAACCTTCGCAAGGCGGACAAAATACCTGCAAGTGCAAGCTCAGCCACCGCCAGCACATGCACATCAGGGGTATTGAGTACGCGTATATTCCGGGCTGTGGCAACTTGCATGTCAACATTATCCGTACCTGTACCGCATCGGGAAATCACCTTTAGCTTATTTACATTGTTTAACACATAAGCACTTAGCTTTTCAGTACCAGCCAGTACCCCCTCCTTGTCATTAAGCAGAGCTATACTCTCCTCCTCTGTCAATTTGCGCCCATAAGGATTAAGCTCGTATTGTACACCATGGGCTTCCAACAGATCGAGGGGTCTGCGGTCTTCCGCTGCAAAACTGGAGGTAGAGATCAAAATTTTCATTGCGCAATTTAGCCCAAAACTGCAAGTTTCTGAGCTTTAGGTAAGCAAAACTCCTGGTTATTGCGAATTTTACTGCTTGGGATTTTTGTAGATCAACTGACAAATCAAAGTATCTCTGGCATGTGATTAAAATTCCCAGGGCGACTGACGTATACGCTCATTCACCTCTTCAGGATGCTTAAGCCACCATTCGGATATACCCAGATCAAAATACGTATGTATATCCCGACCGGTTACCCAGGTACGAATTATTGGTAAACTCTTTTTGCCCATCCACCACCAGGGATTCACGCCATCACGCGTCTGCACGGTTTCTTTTCTGAAGGCCCACACACCCTGGTCATAATAATAAGCTTTGGGATAGGATTGACGTTCGGTAGAAACATTTCTGTTCTTATCTCCATAAGCTTCCAGTATTCCCTCATCATTAATGGCCATTGCCCTGAGCGGATGATCATCCTGCGCTTCCCATACAGTCATACAGGAATCAATTTCTGGTCTATTGTCAAGCATTTGCAAACAATGATCAATGATTTTACCATCTATCATTACTGTATTTCCGAGAAGCAGCACTATATTTTTTACCTCCCTTTCTATTGTATCCACATACTCCACCGCGTGTTTAATTACCTCTCCATGATTGATGCTGTCTCCTCCAAGTTCTTCCGGCCTTTGTATAATTTCTGCGCCATATTTTCTTCCTGCCTCAGCAATAGCTTCTCCATCGGTTGAAATATAAATCTTGTCAATCTTCTTTGCCTCTGCTGCTGCTTTAATCGGATAATAAACCAGGGGTCTACCCAATACCTCGTATACATTTTTATTGATAATGGATTTACTACCCGCTCGTGCGGTGATGATGGCTACATTCATAGTTTAAAATCAATTAAATCATAAATTCTCTTAGCCCTAATTTCCCATGTATAGTTTAACTCAAAAACTTCCCTTGCACGGTTGCCTAGACGATACGCCATTTCCCTATTATTCATTAGTAAATTAATAGCATTTATCCAATCTTCTTCAGAATCACACCCAACTAAAATCGCACAATCTTCAGTCAAAATTTCGCGCAATACCGGAAGATCTGATGCAATAATAGGCTTTCCATAAGACATGTATTCAAACATTTTGAGGGGAGAGGTATATTTTCCTATATCACTTTTTTTTCCGGTCAATATTTTTCTTTGATTTGGCAATAGGCAAACATTCATTTTAAGTATATATGATTGTAATTCGTCTTGATATTTAAACCCATGAAAAATAACATTATTAGATTGAATCGATTTTTTCCAGAACAATAATTCATTAGTGTCGCCACCTACTATATGGAAATTGACATTAATCATTTTAAGTGCTATCCTGGCAATTATTTCCAACCCTTTGCCGGGCTTCAAACTTCCTATGTAACCAACATTAAACTTATCTGAATAAAGATTTTCCATCTCAGGATTTCTTACTAAAGAAATACGATTCGCCCCATCAGGAATCACATGAACAGAATTATGCTTAAACAATAATTCAAAATCCTCTTTTAATGGATTTGATATCAGAATTATTGCTTTGCAATTTTTCGACCTTACAACAAACTGAAGCGCCCATTTAAAGTATACTCTTGAATTCCAAATATCACTATGGATCTCAACAATAGTTGGGTATTTAAAACAAGAAAAAAAAGCGCCAAACAAAAAACGAGAATAAACAATATCTGGCTTAGCATTTAGCAAATAAACTAAATATTGAATGGAAAGAAACAATAAGCCAAATACTGTATTAAATTTTGAAAATAACCGAGTTTTAAAAAATCGACTTACATTATAATAATTATGTAAATCCCTATTTGTAATGTCCCCAACAACTCCTAGCAAACTTACCTCAAAAAAAGAAGATAGTGCATCACAAAATTTCATCACCTGTATAGAATTCGCTGATTGACTTGGCAGTTTTGACTCAGACAAATAAATTAATTTATTCTTCTCCATTCGTCTTTTATTATATCTGCCAAATAATTAGAAATTACACCTATCATAAAAGATGGATTTACAATATTAGAAGTTGGAAACACTGAACTTCCACATATAAATATATTATCTAAACCAAAAAGCTTCATATTTATATCCACAACGGCTTTTTCCTTTATTGCTGAATACCTTGTGGTACCCATATGATGTGAGGCTTCATAATAATTTGAATAGTCAGACAAATATTTCTCATTAATTTTTAGTTTTCCAAGATCATTATGGAGCAAAGCTTTACCGAATGCATTCAAAGCTTCAATTACTGAAAATTTAACGCTTGGATTAATTCGAACCTTAAGTTTTGGAATAGGCACACCTAGTCCATCCAATTTACTAGTCAATTCTATTCTATTTTCAAACTCAGGAGCCATCTCAACATAAGTTACAATCTTATATTTTATAGATGGGGTTTTAAAAATTCTTCGTTTGGTCTTTTGAAGCAAGTAACTTAACCTATGAGGAATTATCTCCCATGGTTCTAACAAATAAATAAGCTCACGAATATCGGGCATTTTTTGAGCCGTGGATAAGAACGAATGACTGAAACCAATTTTATTAAACCTTTTATAAACATTGGCTGATTTTGAGTACAAGGTCTCTTCAATACTTGTTCTGCTGGGCACCAAATTAAAATATAGTCGCTGGTTTAGTGAACATTCATTCGATAAGATTCCTTTTTTGAATTTATAGCTATTAGATAATGTGCCGATAAAATCTTCGAGTTCTCTTGGAGGGCTGCGAAATATGACTTCACCATGAGTAATTTTAGGATGGTCCATAAAATAAGCACCAACATTTGCAAAACTGGTTTGCATAAATGGTGCAAGCACTTCCTTATTATAGAGCAGTATTCTTGCGTTTTCAATGCCTCCACAAGCAATAACAAGTCTGTTTATGTTTAACTCGATTTTCTCTCCTAATATATTTTTACATACTACTGATTTTAATCTTCGTCCATCGAATTTTTCAAAGTCAACTAAAGTCAAATTTTTGACCATGTAAAACAGTGGATTAGCCAATAACTTCTTTACAATATTAGATTTAATATTAAACTTGGGAATTTCCTTTGCCCAATAAGCAGTAATTTCTCTAAATTGACTACCTTCTAAAAATGTCACCGGCTTATCGAAATCATTAAAGCCATCTGGTATTACTTTAAAACCGAAATCAAATAATGTCTTCTCAAAGTAATTAGGAAGAATTCGAGCTAAACTCCCCCATTCAAAATCGTGTTCCTTCTGAAAAGGAAATGGAAATAATCGACCAGCCCATACATTACTTGTACCACCTATTTGCCTTAGTCTATTCTGGAAATTCTCTCTATATGTAAAATCGGCATCATAAATTATATCATTCAACTTTTGTGCTTCAGAAAGATTGGTTTCTTCCCCACTATCAGCAATACAAACCTTTAACCCTGCATTTACAAGCTTATTGGCCAACAACATCCCTGCAATACCTGAACCGAATATTAATACATCGAACCTTTCAGAAACGAAATCGGTGTTAACATTTGCGTCTATAACTTGCACGCTTATACCCATTTATTTTTTATGCCTAAAAAATCGAACAATTGCTTATTTTGATAGATATAGATGTCTCTAATATCTGTTGTATCAATTTTAATTTTATCATAGTATGTTGAATTCTGTACTTTAGCATTGATTGAATCAAGCTGAGTCAATCCCAAGAATTTAATTACACTATTCGTGGTATTTAGTGGATCCTCCTTTAAATCTTCAAAGAATACAATCAATACATTTTCACTTCCAAATAAATCATAATAGGGCATAATTTGATCAATATAAACTCCTCTTCTGTAAAAAGCCATATACCTCTCACGATCATTATAAAGCTTGGGCAAACCTTCCATTTTATATTTCTCTAAATCTTCTCTAATAGAAGTCAAAAAATTACCTGTATCAATTTTCTTATTGTTCTTATAATATACATAATTGGAAATTGCCCTAGACACTGGCTCACGCAATAAGATTACTATCTTAATTAATCCAAAAGTATCGTAAATTCTTTGAGCGACTTCAGGATATAGCATGTAAGAAGTGCTTGCCTCAAAGAAGAGTCGCCTATCCCACTTGAAACCGAATAAGGATCTATACCAGTAATTTCCCAAATGGTAATTTTTTGTAAAGTATTGTGGCTCCTTTTTGCTTGCTAACTTTATTTTTGGATGCTGCATAAGATAATAAGCCAGCGATGTAGTGCCAGCCTTTGCAGCTCCCACTATAATAAAATCAGGCTTACTCTTTCGAAGCACACCTTTCAAAAAAAAATAGACTTTCTTTAACAATTATATAGTATCTATTGCATCACTTTATTGCAACCAGCTGTACATTACTGGGCATCATTGAATCAACAACTCTATCTTCACGAAAATTTCGAGTATCGTATTGTTCAAAAATAAATACATCAAAAATTCTAATGGTCCATGCCATTAGTTCAATAATGGGACGTATGGGTGGAAATATTTTACACTGCAACAATATTCTTTGAAGCAAAATACCAACCGTTTCGAACGGTTGACTTGAGCCTTTGATATCAAACTTTGACCATCCTTGCCCTTCTAACAAAAGTTTAATTCCTATATGAGTGAAATGAAAATAATTATCTGGGCCACGGTGAAACGGGAAAACAGCACTGGCAGACATAATTAGTTTTCCTCCTGGCTCAAGAATTCGATAACACTCTAGAATCAATTTTTTAGGATCTTTCATATGTTCAAGTAAACCAGTACACAAAATACATTTATAAGTATCGCTGGGAATGCCAGCCAATAAATTGTAATATTTGTCAGTACCGGTCTTAAGCTCTTCTAATTCAACCCTATTCGGAAAGTACTTTTCATGAGGAAATTCAACATAAACTACAAGTGTTTTATCATCAGTTGCATTGTCCTTGCCCAATCGAATTAAATTAGACATTGACAATTTCCTTCTAACAAATCGAAATGTAAAGAGGCGATTATAAATTTTACTTATAAGTTTAGACATAAAGTTAGTTTTCAAGTACTACTACATCATTTTTTGTGGCCACTTTATACCAATCGGTAAATTTAGAGTACTCAGTTTGGCTTGAAAAAAAAAGCACCCGCTTCCCGGCCAATTTAGCTTCCCAATAGGCAGTTGAAAAAGGTCTGTCAATAAATATAATCTCAGATCGACCCATAGCCGTGTAAATATTTGAAGATTCATCCCTTGTCTTAGGTTCCCTCAAACGATCATAAAAATAATTTTGTACACTAGCCCAGAATAAGCTTGACTTTCTAAACCATACATGTATGCGCTCATTTTTATAAAGATTGTTCATATAGTCAACCAAGGCATCATAATAAGCTTCATTTTGATAAACTGCATTAGCATTTAAAACCATTAAAATAGTATTAGGTTTTATAGTTTCACGACTTATCTTTTTTCTCATATCCAAAGGTTTATAGGGCAGAAGTGGGGTTGCATTTTTTACGCCTGTATCAAACCAGGAATAAAATTTATTCGAAATCGAGATTTCAGGTCTCTCCCAATGCGCCTCCACATTTTCAAAATAATTAGCACCATGTTGAATAGTGTGGATATTTACATGGTGAATATTATGGATTAAAAGAAATCTCTTAAACACGGACGCATAAGAATTAGACAAGTAAGTGATTTTATGTGGCAGAATTGGAACTTTAGTTATAAGTTTATTGTAGAAATGAAAATTTTCAATATACCCAGAATTTAAATAATCTATTAAAGCCTCTATCTCCTCCGATGGAAAACTGCCTTCCCTTTTAACAGATTCAACAATTCGTTTTCTTAATTTTACATCGATAACAGTATTTCTAGTCGCTAAATCAAGAAATTTTATTCTTTTGTATTTAAGTTTCTCGCGTAAGCTCTCAGAATTAAAGTCGTAAACATATTTAATGTTGAAAATCTTTAAAAATTGAATTACTAATACATTATACACAATTGATAATACTCTAGATAGATTTCCAAAGTAATTTTTGATGTTAGAGGGTCTCTTTATTTTTCTATCACGTATTTTAATTAATTCACCAAGAGTTAATTTTTCATTATACTTGATAATAAATGCAGATAAATCCCGATAAAGTAAAATTTCCCACTGTCTCTCTGAATAACTTTCCTCAAATTCCCTATTTAAAACTCTGGCTGTAACTTTTAGATACATCTTGTATTTCTCCCACTTATTTTCCATACAACCTAAAAAGTAAATGGTTCACCTCGCTTATATTTTTTCTTTGCTTTAGTTCCTAATATTTCTTTTAAATATTTTGGATGTAAACCAAATCCTGGTCTTATTGAACGAATATTTTCTTTTGTAATAATCTCTCCTTCTTCAATATCTTTAACTACAAAAAGTGAGCGTGAATAATCTCTTCCCTTTACTTGTTTTTGAGTTAATGAATAATTAATAACCCCTATGGCTTTTTCAGTTTCACGCACCGCATTCACCATCTGGGTGAATTCCTCTTCAATCATGGAAAAGGAAGCATCCGGACCTCCAATGCTCCGGTCGAGGATAAAATGCTTTTCGATTATTTTTGCACCGAAACAAACAGACACTACAGGCACGGTGCTGCCCATGGTATGATCGGACAAACCAGTAACTACCCCAAACCGTTCGCGCATGTCTTTTATCATGACCATGTTAGCCTCTTCAATAGGTGCCGGATAGCTGGATGTGCATTTTAACAACGCAATCTGTTCATTACCCTGATTTTTGCAGGTGTCTATGGCCAGTTGGATATCTTCATCGGTAGCAATACCTGTGGAAATGAGAATAGGTTTGCCTTTGGAAGCCACATACGTAATTAATGGGATATCAGTGATTTCAAAGCTGGCTATTTTATAAACAGGTGTATTTAGTCTTTCCAGAAAATCAACGGCTGTGGGATCAAAAGGTGATGAAAAACAAATCAGTCCTGCATCCTTTGCGACCTTAAATAAGGTCTCATGCCAGTCCCAGGGGGTATAGGCGTCCTTATACAATTCATAAAGATTCCTCCCATCCCAAATAGTGCCTTTGATTAAAAAGTCGTCACGATCACAATCAATAGTCATAGTATCGGCTGTGTAGGTCTGGAATTTAATGGCATCTGCACCTGCCCTCTTCGCTGCTTTAATAGTTTGAATTGCTGTTTCTAGACTGCCGTTGTGGTTAGCTGATAATTCCGCAATAATAAATACTTTGCTTCTTTCATTAATTACAAAATTTCCAATTACCATTTCCTTCTTCATGTATTTACTAACTTGCTTTAACAATATATTCTTGAAATCCCTTGTAAAATTTACTTCCAAGAGGAGGTTCCTGATACGATCCTATCTTAAGGCCCACGGCATCTTCAATTGACCATATCAAATCATTAAACCCAAATAAATGTCTAAATAATACCGTACTTGAAAACCGGGCATTTATCTCAAAAATCTTTGGTACTCCTTGTTGTAACCTAAGCTGAACATTAATACTGCCAACCAAATTTAGTAATAATGCCAATTTCTCTAATATAGATGCTATAGCATCTTCCTTCTCAACAATACCAAAACTTGAATAGCCACCGGTTAGTTTTCTTCTAAATTGTATTGTCCTTATTATGCCCGTCCTGCTTCTGTAAACTGCACAGGTATATTCCTCATCGTTTGCATCAAGATATTCCTGACACACGGCATCTTTTAAGAACCTGGCAACCAATGCAAACGTCTCACCATCCTTCACAAGGTAAATGGATTTACTTCCTGATCCATGTCTCGCCTTCACTATACAAGGCAAAACGGGTACTGCTGACTCTTCAAGTAAACCTGTTCTTGGAAAGGGGAGATTATTACTTTCTAAAAATTTCGCAGTTTTATATTTATCCAGTCCTATCTCAATCGCCAGATTATTGGCTTTAATAATGATACAACCCTTAATTTC
>CAZVFM010000042.1:14457-16982 GCA_964626095.1 uncultured Roseivirgaceae bacterium
AAGTCATTACTCAATAAATACTCCAATTCATACTCAGTTGCCGGTATGATCATATCAATTTGCTGTTGTTTGACCAAAGCAACTATACTATTGCAATAATGGACTGAGGATACTTTTTCAACAATAAAACATTCATGGAAAATAAAATGCCCAGCGTGATCATTATGAATATCACAACCAATAACTTTTCCCGCTTTTGGATAGTTAGTTAAGATTTTACCAATACTTTGGGCAATATCACCGCCACAACCTGTTACTAATATATTGTACGATTTCATCAGTCTTGATTTCGCTCAAGTACTTCACTTAAATAGGGAACTTCAGGGTCAATCCTTTGTACCATCTCTTTAATTGACTTTGTGTTATAAGGTGTATGCTTGGGTATGTATATACTATTGAGAGTATTCAATATACCCCAATCAGCGATGCCTCCATAAACTCTCGACTGTCCCACCGACCCTGGATTAATGACCAACGTATGCTTCGACCTGTACATAAATGGATAATGTGTGTGTCCTAGAAATACGAAATCAAATTCATTAGAATTACATCGTTCAATTAATTCTTTATTAGCATCTGGATAGATGTACTCATCAGTACTCCAAGGTGAACCATGTGCCAATAATATATTAATACTTCCAAAAGTGACGCCTTCAGTTCTTTTATGATTTTTGATCATCGCCACCTGTTCGGAAGAAAGCGTTCTAGCTGCAATTTCCAAAGCACTCCCATATTTCTTTTTATGTTCATCAACACTTATAGAATTATCAAGCAACCCTTCAAGCATGTCTTCATGATTACCACGGATAATATTTTTGCTCCAACTATCTAATAAATCATAAACACCACAAGCATCATAATAGTATCCAATCTGATCGCCTAATACCAATAAATGATCGACTCCCAGCCTCTTTGCCTCATCCAGTACCCTCTTTAGTGCAATACTGTTTCCATGAATATCAGAAAGAATAGCAATTAACACGTTATTATGTTATTGAAATACACCCATGTAATAAAGAATCTACGAAATTGCCATTAATATAATTATGTTCTTTCAACCTTCCCTCCAAAATAAAACCGTTCTTCTCCAATGTTTCAACTAAATAAGGTCTTAAATCATACGCTTCAGTGGTGAGTTTCCTTAATTTCAACACATTGAAAGCAAGGTGCTTTATTAGATTTAAAAAAATCTCATAATCCTTTTTGAACAATTCAACATTATTATTTCTTTCAGGACATAATAAAAAAGATACTTCAGCCCTGGAATCTCCCCATTGAATGTGAACTAATCCACCATAACCAATCAGTTCACTCTTATACAAATAGCTTACTAATAACTGCTTAGGCTGCAATGAATTAAACTCACATTTAACTACCGATTCAAAATATTCAGTTTGCTTTTGCTCAGTTAACAGCTCCTTTTGTCTGAGAATATCCATTTGTGCATTCCTCCAATGCATTATCTGAAATTTATCAGACTCACGAATGGAAATTATTTCATAATCTCCGTAAACAAAATTTTGTTGATTTAAAACCCTATAACTCATATTCAGTTGAGTAAATATTTAGCAAGAAAAAGAGCGGCAAATTTCTCCGCTGCTTTTTCGGGAGATATTAGTTTGTCGTTTTCCTTTAAGTCAAGAAATTTATCTATGGATTGAAAATCCTCTTTTGATTGTGACCTGATATAATCCTGCATAGGCGTATCAATTACCCCGGGGTCATATGTTGATATGGTGATATCTGGGTTCTCCAACGTCAAGCATTGCGTCATCATTTCTAATGAAGCTTTTGAACTACAATAACAACTCCACCCATGATAAGGTGTCCTTGAAACTCCGCTCGAAATATTAATAATCCCCTTCTCACAGTTATATTTTTTATAAAAACCAACTACCTCCGAACATATAATAGCAGGCGCTATTATATTTACATTAAAATGTCGAGCGACTTCAGCTGGGCTACAAGAGTCAAGTGTCCCCATTGGTGAAGCTGTTGCCGCGTTATTTATTAAATAAACTGACTTTAAATTATTATTTATTTTAGAAAACACCCTTTTCATCAAGGATGGTATTCCATCTGTATTTGATAGATCATAAGAAACAAAAAAACAATTAGTTTCATTAAAACCAGGATTATTTCTTGAAATTGCAATTACAAAATTCATGGGAGATTTTGACAATCTTGAAGCTAAAGCTTTACCGAATCCTTGTGAAGCACCAGTGATAATAAAATAATTCATTTCTTAACAAAAAATGTAGTCAAACATCTACCTAATCCCAAGTCAATCAAAGCCTTGTAAAAAGCTACTGCCTTTTCGGTTGAAATCGAATGAATCAAATTTTCTAATCTATATTTCGCTTGATAACAGGACTTACCTTTGGTCTTATCTCTTACATAATTAGTGTTGGGGTTCATCAGATTTATATCGATCGGAAAATCACTCATTGAAAATACAGAACTAAGACCGGCAGCAATTCCAAGGTTATTCAAGCCATCTTTACTAAAATAAGATAAATGGTCTG
>CAZVFM010000043.1:0-16903 GCA_964626095.1 uncultured Roseivirgaceae bacterium
AATAATCTTTCTTCAATTGTTCATGGTATTGCGCATCGTTAAATCCTTTTCTGATATGCAGCGGACTACCATTAGCTATGGCACAGGTAAGTCCATGTTTGATCACCACTGGCCACTCTTGAGGATCAAGTAATTCAATCGATTTGATCCCAAGATTTTTAGCCGCAACGCTGAGCTCTTCGAGTGGAATTCTTCCATAACACCAACGGCATACCGAGTGATTGAGATTGCCTTTTAGATGATTCTGCCTTGAACCAAGTGCCTGGATGGAAAGCGTAGGTGTAACAGCAATGCCGGCTGCGCTTGCCGCCATTAACCTGAGCATTTTTTTTCGAGTGAATTTCATTCCTCTATTGTTTAGGCTTAGAAGATACTAAAATCCTTTTAAAAATGCATTTGAAAAGCAATGAAAGGCAAAAATGTTGTTCGGGATGCAACCAACGCTATTTGAATTATGTCTAATCACTATTCCGTTAAACACAATATCATGGTTAAGAATTATTTGTTAATCGCACTCAGAAGCCTAAAAAAGCAATTTGCCTACAGCAGCATCAACATTTTTGGCCTCGCACTTGGCATTTCCTCCACCCTCTTAATCACCTTATGGATTACGGATGAATTGAGCTTCGACCGCTTTCATCAGCATAACAAAAACATATACAGGGTTTCTACAGAGTTTCGCTCAGGCGAAATGTCAAATAAAACAAATCTTTCTCCGGCCACTGTATTGCCAAGTATGTTAAAAGATGTGCCTGAAATAATAGATGGTGTACGTCTCTATAATCCTGCTTCTTTCAGACCCATGTTAATCGCAAATGCTGAGAATGTATTTCAGGAAACGGAGGTGCTTTTTGCCGACAGTAGTTTTTTTAAAGTATTTTCTTTTCCCTTACTGCAGGGAGAGCCTGATAAAGTATTGGCCGAACCCAAAAGTATTGTATTAACAGCAAGTAGTGCAAAAAAATATTTTAGCAATGAAGACCCCATCAACAAAATGCTCATCATCAATGCCGCAACAGAATATTTGGTTACAGGTATAGCTGCTGATGCGCCTAAGAATTCGCATATACAATTTGATTTTATTGCCTCCTTTCACTCGCTACAGGCTGCAGCAGAAACAAGCTGGGGGCCAGCTAATTATCAAACTTATTTTCTTGCGCACCCTCAAACAGAACCTGGCCAACTTGAGTCAAAAATTACTGAAGTGTTCCAATCGCTCTCAGCCCCTTTTGTATCTTCTGCAGGCTTTAGTGTGGCACCGATAATAACTCCGCTTAACGACATCTACCTCTACTCTGAAATTGATAACTTCAGCGACATTCGTTATGTCTACATTTTTTCTGCTATTGCTTTCCTCATACTGCTGATTGCCTGCATCAATTATATCAACCTGGCTACTGCGCGGGCCGCGGCAAGAGCCAAAGAAGTCGGACTGAGAAAAGTAATGGGCGCTTTTCGCAAGCAACTCATTGCGCAATTTATGGCTGAGTCTGTTTTAATTACATTCAGCGCTTTTGTTGTAGCCTTTTTCGTCATGCAACTTGCTCTCCCACTTTTTAATTTTATTACGAGTAAAAATTTTACGAGTGCAGATGTTTATGCGCCAGGATTTTTGTGGGCTGTACTTATCCTACTATTGACGGTAAGCTTACTGGCCGGACTTTATCCTGCTTTTATTATTTCCAAATTCAATCCTGCTAAAGTATTGAAAGGAAATTTCAAAAGTTCATCGGAGGGAATCTGGTTAAGAAAGTCCCTGGTTATATTTCAATTTGCTATTTCAGCAGCATTAATTGTAAGCACCATTGTAGTTGTACAACAACTGGATTTTATTCAAAGTAAAAAACTGGGCTATGATAAAGAAAGTATAATCAGAATTCCGTACGACACTAAAACACATGAGGCCTACGATGGTGTGTATGCAGAACTCATGCAACAAAGCTTTATAAAAGAAGTGGCACGGGCAGGAGAAAGCCCTGTTAGTATTCGTGGTGGCTATACTTTATTTATGGAGGGCATGGAAGAGGGTCATAGTTTGCCTACCACAGCTTTGGCTACTGATGTAAAATACCTGGATGTATTTAATATTGAATTGGATGCCGGTCGTGCTTTTACACAGGCTGATTTTGAATCAGCAAACACTGAATCAAAGTTTGCTTTTCTGCTCAACGAAAGTGCAGTAAGTGAACTGCTGTTGGACAATGAAGAAATCATAGGCAAGCGAGTTTCATTAAACGGAAGAGAAGGAGAAGTAATTGGTGTAATCAAAGATTTTCATTTTGCTTCACTGCACAACAAAATTAATCCGCTCGTAATTTTCCCTCAATCCAGTTTCAATTATTTGTTCATTAAACTTCAGCGCAATGATTTAGCAGGAGCTTTGGTGCAACTCAAGTCAATCTGGAATAATTTGCTTCCTCACCGACCATTTGATTACGGATTTATTGATGAGCAATTTCAATCGCTCTATCAAAAAGAAATGCGTATCAGTCAGTTGTTCAGTGCATTTGCCATTCTGGCAATCATCATCGCATGCATGGGTTTATTAGGTTTGATTTCTTATTCGGCCACACAGCGCGCCAAAGAAATTGGTGTGCGCAAAGTACTTGGCGCAAAAATTTCTGATATTGTGTTGCTGCTAACCCGCGAGTATTCCAAGCAGGTATTTGTGGCATTAATTATTGGTATACCCCTGGCCTACTGGATGATGCAACGGTGGTTGCTTGATTTTTCTTACCGCATCGAATTGGGCCTTATGCCCCTTTTGCTTACCGCATTAGTAGCTTCTGCGATTACTTTTATCACCATTGGCACACAAGCCTGGCGTGCTGCTACGGCAGATCCGGCCAATACCTTGCGTGATGAATAATTTTGTATTTGAATATTTACTCTTTTGACTAAATTCCCCGCTCATGAGCCGGGAATTTTTTTTTATACATTATCTAGTACTCGCATTTTTGTGTCTTGTGCGGGCCCAACTCTCCTTAGCGCAAATGGAGGTGGACACCACTAAAGGTCCGGATTTCTTAGTGCAAAATGTACTCAAGGGCAATGGAGTTTTGGTAGGCAACGTAACTTACACCGGACCGAAACATGCCATTGGATATTTCAAAGATGACTCCTTGAATGTAGGTCTGCGAGAGGGCATCATGCTCACCACTGGCAATGTCTTTTTACTTTCAGGGCCAAACCATTCCACCTTCACTAGTTGGGTAAACGGAACCGCAGGAGACCGACAATTGGAATTTATTGCGAGAGGCAAAACTTATGATGCAGCTGTTCTTGAATTTGAATTCATTACTTCATCCGAAAATCTTTCCTTCAATTTTGTTTTTGGATCAGAAGAATACCTGGAATATGTTGACTCAAAATACAATGACGTATTTGGTTTTTTTATTAGTGGGCCCGATCATGACAATACCAACATTGCACTCTTGCCCGATGGCAAAACCCCCATCACGGTAAATACAGTAAACAATAAACGCAACGCAAAGTACTATGTAGGAAATGAATACATGAATACCACTGATGCCATACTCTGGGATGCCAGAAAAAGACAAGTGATAAACAACCCGGACTACAGAAAAGTACAAATAACACCTCCCTATAAAATTCAATTCGATGGCTTTACAAAAGTACTACAGGCAAAATGCAAAGTTATACCCAATGAATTATACAAGATTAAAATAGCCATTGCCGATGTTGCTGATCCAATTCTTGATTCCGGTGTATTTTTAGAAGGGGGTTCTTTCAGTAGTTACGGTGAGCAGCAGATCCCTTTGAGCAATCCATTTGAAGAGCCCTTAACTCAAAATGAAATCTCGCTGGAAATTATTGAGGAAGAACCGGTTATAGAGATAATTATTGACACACCTGAATACCCAGAGCATAAAATTGAATTTGCTTTCGATAAATTTGAAATCAATTTCCTTGCTGATAAAACACTTAAAGAAGTGCATCAATTACTGCTAAAAAATCCTGAAAAAAAATTGCTCATTGCTGGCCACACCGACAACATCGGAACATCAAATTACAATCGTTGGCTTTCATTCATGCGTTCAATGTCTGCATTTAACTGGTTCAACGACAGGGGGATTTCTGGCGAAAGAATGCGAATTACTTATTTTGGCGAACATAAGCCCATTGATGACAATGCCTTTGATTCGGGCCGGGCACGCAATCGCAGGGTGGAATTAGTACTTATAATGTCCGAATAATAGCAAAATTATGCTATTTCGCTATCTTGCGAAGTTATTCAGCTAATAAGACTATGAAAATTTTCTTGATTGAAGATGATGAGATTTACGGAAGTTTTATAAAGCAATCGCTGGCGAAGGAAAATTTTAACGTACAACTTTTTCATAGCGCTGAAGAAGCCGAATCGGTTATACTATCAGCAAATCCTGAAGTCATGATTATTGATTACAAATTACCTGGGAAATCAGGCATTGAATTGTACGAGTTACTTAAGCCGGATTTAGCAGAAAAACAAAAAGTAATCATGCTTAGCGCGATTGATGACGGCAACATGGTGCTCGATTTTATCAAAAGAGGTGTAAGAGATTATGTGATTAAAGACGACCAGGTAATTGAATCGTTGGTTTCTATACTGAAGGGTGACGAAGACGATTATTATTTATTCAACTAATTTCCACTTTTCTTAATTTCAACTATAAACTCGGCCCCCTCACCCTCCTTACTAATACATTGCAATCTGAAATTCAACTTATCGGAAAGGCTCTCTACAATAGACAGGCCTAATCCTGTAGAACTTTCTCCACCTGTTGGTTTGGCTGAAAATTTCTGATAACGCTGGAAAACCCTGGGCAATTCGTCTAACTTAAAACCAGGACCTTCATCTTTTATTGAAAGCATCACATGATTGTCATGTTCTTCAATTTTAACATTGATTTCTTTCTCAACGGGCGAAAATTTTATCGCATTGGAAAGTAGGTTGTCGATTATTCTTCCAAGGTATTGTTTGTCAGATTCGATGATAATATCTGCAGGTACATCCGCAACCAATCTCAGATTTTTAAAGTCAGCCAGTGCTTTGTGTTGCTTCAACTCATGCATAACAAAATTGCTAAGGTTAATTTTCTCTGGATACAATTCAATTCCCTGGTTTTCTATCATTCTTATATCAAGCATGTTGCGCACCAGACTCAGCCCATCCGCAATAACCTGATGCATTTTCCCAATGTATCCCTTTTGATCCACTGTCAGATTTTCGCCCTCCATACTTAGCAATCTTATCAATGCGTAAATTCTGTTAAGGGGTGATTTAAGGTCGTGCGCAACAATGCTCACGATATTATTTCTCTCTTCCTGAAAATTGATTAGTTTATTTCGTTCCGTTTGACTCTTAAGTAATGCTTCTTTTGATTTATCATAAGTAACTTTCAATTTCTTGTATTCTCTATTGATTTTTCGAATGGCGAACAGCAAATAAACTGACACAGAAAGTGATATAACATTTAGTATGATAAGTGCCAGTATCATGCTTTTCAGAGTTGGATATTTAGTTCTTCCTGATGATCAACAGGCACCTTTATGATAATGCCATGATAGCTGAGTTTCATGTGACCAACATATCTTACCTTCATTTTCTTTCCACCGAATACAGACAAAAGCGTATTTACCAGGCCCAATTCTTTTAGAGCAACATTCACATCTATAGGCACACTAAAATCCGCTCGAGGCGGGATGACTACTTTCATTTTTTGATCAATTACCGCAGCTTCTTTTTCGTCAATAAATACTTTTATCCTCACCTCGCGCAACCGCACTTTCACTTTGTTTGGATTGTGAAACAAAGCTTCAGCATGTAGTTCTGCTATTCCTTCTGATAAATTCTTTATCGTTACATCTTTAATTTCTCTGAGTTCTGGTGGATCAAAGTCTTTGTTGCAAGCCTGAAAAACAAACAAGAACAAAATAAAAACTAAAAATCTTTTTCTCATAAATTTCTCATAAATCTAACTAATGCAACGACAATAATTATACCCAAAAAAATGCCGCTAAAGAAGTACTCATTAGCGGCATTTAAAGTTTATTGCGCTAACCAGAATTACATCTCAAGAAAGGTCTTAAAATCAACTGGTGCTGTAGCTGTAAGTTGTGTAGAAGCTGCCGCCTTTTCTAATGACTTTGCATGCCTGGCCTTAATCTTCTCAAATGAATTCTTTGCTTCATTTAACCTTTGATTAAGCGTATTCATATTCTCTTCCTGCAATTCAGAAGGCTTGTCATAATTAGAAACCACTACCCCGTAAAGCTCAGAAATTTTTTCACGCAATTGGGGCTCGGCCATTCCTACATAATTATCTCCGGTAGTTATTACCAACATTTCTTTTAACTTATTTAATTCTTGAACCAAAGGGTTTACACTTTTGGTAAGCTTTTGATCTTTTGCAATAACTGCTTGCCCAAAATTAATTTGCTCATCGACCTGGTACACCAGGTACGCCAAATCTTCGGTCATTTCAAAAAGCCTCTTCACCATGTTTTGTTGTGCTATCCTGCTTTCCAAACTTATATCTGAGCGCGGATCGTAAACTAATTCTAAACCAGTTTCGAAATTATCTCTGCCTTTTTTCATGACCACTTTGTACTGGCCGGCAGCTACACGCGGGCCCGAGAATGAACCAAAACTAAAGGTCTTTCCAGTAGCAATCTTGGGGGGTTTGGAAGTATAAGTCCAGGTCACAATGTTAATGCCCTTCTGTTTGCCCGGGTCAAGCGTTGCCACTTTGTTCCCTTCTAAATCCTGCACCTCAAGTGTCATTGCCCCAAAGGTGTGGCGTTTCTTCAGGTAATAAATAATTTTTGCTGAGCGATTAGGATTGGGGCCCACAAAAGCCGTTTCCCCACTGGAACCCCCAAAATTACTTTCCTCCCACATTACCAGCGGATTACTCTTGAAAAAATAAACTTCTTCGTTTAACATTTGCTGATTGATTTGCCGCAATGGAGAGATATCATCAATAATAATGATGCCCCTTCCGTGCGTGGCTACCACCAAGTCGTTGGTTTTGGGGTGCAGCGCCATGTAATGTACTGAAGCAGCAGGCATGTTGTTTGTAAACTTTGACCAGTTTTTGCCTCCATCAATACTTACAAACAAACCTAACTCAGTGCCGAGAAAAAGCAGGTCCTGATTTTCGTAATCTTCAAGTATATGCCGTGCAAATCCTTGTACATCATCTGAGATTACTGTCTTCCATGTTTCGCCAAAGTCGGTAGTCTTGTAAGCATAGGCTTTGTAATCATTTCGGGTATGATTATCAAATACTGCATATGCAGTGCCTTTATCAAAATTACCGGGTTGTATATGATAACACCAGGTACTTTTTGGCAAATCTGGAATATTAGCCACAACATTGGTCCATGTTTTTCCTCCATCTTGCGTTACCTGCACATTGCCATCATCTGTGCCCACCCAAATAATTTTTTCATCAAGTGGAGATTCTGCAACCGAAAAGATGGTACAATGATTTTCAGCCCCCGAGTTATCAGCAGAAATACCGCCTGATTCAGATTGCATTTGCTTGGCTGGATCATTGGTAGTTAAATCCGGAGAAATTTTTTCCCAGTTATTGCCCATATCGTTTGAACGCAACAGGAACTGACTACCCACGTAAACTCTGTCAGGATGATGCGGACTGATTTGTATAGGTGTATTCCAGTTAAAGCGATACTTGGGATCACCTTTCTGAGGGAAAGGCTTTATGTTTTTGATGATACTTTTTTCGACATCAAAGCGCCAGATATTATCTGCACCCTGCATCTCAGAGTAGATGATATTTTTTGTAGGATGCCTGTAAACGCGAAAGCCATCACCATATCCTACGGGATTCCAGTCGCGGGCCTCAATTCCACCCGCACCTGATGATGGCCCATACCAGGAGCCATTGTCTTGTAATCCCCCATAGATATTGTATGGCTCTGCATTATCAACACTTACATGATAGAATTGAGATACCGGCAGGTTCTCAACAATCTCCATGGTGCCTCCGCCATTCCAGGTGCGATAAACACCGCCATCAGTGCCTACATAAAAGCGGTCAGAATCGTTGATGTCAAACCAGATATCATGTATATCAGGATGCATGGGGCCAAGGTTTTTAAAAGTTTTCCCTCCATCGCGACTAACAGAACCGTACAACCCGCCTTTTACCACTACATCCGGATTGCGTGGGTCAACCACAATACGGGAGAAATAGAACGGACGTACAGTTAACTCAAAATCACCGTTCATAAAGCGCCAGCTTTTACCGGCATCATCAGACCTGTATAAACCTTTGTCTTTTTTTGATTCAATTACTGCATAAAGAACTTCAGGATTTGACGGAGCCACAGCAATTGCGATACGCCCCAGATCACCCGCAGGAAAACCATTTTGAATTTTGTTCCATGTTTTACCACCATCGGTTGTCTTATACAAAGCACTGTTGGGTCCGCCTGAATTAAACGACCATGCTGTTCTTCTAAACTCCCAGAAGGCAGCATACAAAATGTTCGGATCCTTAGTATCCATAAACAAATCTGAACAACCGGTATTCTTCAATCCTGCTAAAACTTTTGTCCATGACTTCCCTCCGTCTGTTGTTTTGTACACCCCACGCTCATCACTGTCTCCCCAAAGGGCGCCCAGCACACCTACATATACTTCATCAGAATTTTTAGGGTTGATTGAAATGCTGCTGATACGATCGGATTTTTCAAATCCCATCCTGTTCCAGGTGCTTCCACCATCTATGGTTTTATAAAGACCATCTCCCACTGATACACTGTTGCGCACCCAGGTTTCTCCGGTACCTACCCAAATCACATTATCCGGATTGTTGGGATCAACTTCAACCACACCTATCGATTGATTGTGCTCATCAAAGATTGAACGAAAAGTTGCACCACCATCAGCAGAACGCCATAAGCCTCCGCCTGCTGTACCAGCATAAATAATTCTTGCATTTGTTGGGTGACCTGTAAGATCACTGATGCGACCACTCATTACTGCCGGTCCAATTTGGCGTGCAGATATTGATCCGAAAAGCTCATTGCCCTTAAGTGTAATGGTTTCTTGCGCAAACAGGTTTGCAATAAGAAAACCAAAGGAGTAAATAAATAATATTCCCTTTCTAGTCATTTTAAAGAACTTTAATACTTATGCAGTAGAATTAATTATCAGAATCTTTATAGACAAAGATGGATTCGTCAACAACAGGATTCAACTCAACCTTTGTGAAGTTAATAGTCTGGCCCTGAGGAGCACCTTTTGTTTTTTCTGTCATAGAAAATGCAAAGTATAGCCCGTCAACTTCCTGGTAATCGCTGAATGTGCTTTGCAAAATCATTCCCTTGCCGGGCCCATATTTAAGTTCTCTTTCCATTAATATGGGCACCATGTCATCAGTGTCAAAATAATAGAATACAATGTTGTCTACTTCTTGTCCATCAACAAGTACAGGTTTTTTTGTAAGTCTTACTTTGTAACACTCAGTTCCCTCAATATTTTCCTTCCCAAGAAGTTCTGCTTTATAACCTTTGCTTTTGTAGTCTAAAAATGGATCAGGAAAATCCTGCAATTCACGTTTCATATTTTCTGTAGTTTCATGATCACTCTTCTCGGCCTTCATGGTCATGAAGTTAACGCCCCAGGCTGTTTCTCCATCAAATGCCTGTTGTACAATTTCTTTCCCCTGAAATTCAAATTTCATGTACATTTTACCTTCCTTAAGTTGCGCCATTTCTATTGGTAGGTCCATTCCTTGCGTATTGACTTTTCCACTAAACTTTAAGCCAATTAATTGTGCCCAGTGTTTTGCTCCCCCAGTGTTTTCAAGATATTGGTTGACGATCTCATCTACATCCTGAGCACCTGCTATAGTTACAAAGCAAGCCATAACAAGAATCAGTAAGTTCTTTTTCATGATTTGTGAAATTAAGTTTATGAATGAATTAGTAATAGGTGTGTTTAGAAAATTACATCAATTTATAATGTTTTTTAAATATCACTGTAATCGATATCATTAATACTTTTTGAATTGTTGTCAGGCAAACTAAAAAACTCATTATTCGTCCGAAAACGGATATCTTCACTTACTTATCTAGGAAAAGCAGAAGCATCCATGCCCGGCAGAAGGCTTAAAGCATTTTTGTAATAGATCTTTTTTAGCACCTCATCGGGCAAGCCTAATCCGTACATCCGCCAAAAAGCATGGTAGCGTTTGTGATAGGGAAAATAATCGTCTTCGGTTTCAAGCACTCGAAAATAAGTTTGGTATTCATCTGGCACCCAAGAGTCCTTTCCAAACAACACCCTGTCCTGGTATTTTATCATGAACTTGTATGCTTCTCGGGGTTGCCTGCCCAATTCGGCAATCACAGCGCCAATCTCCACGTACATATTGGGCATTTCGTCTAAAAGTTCTCCTAACTTTTTTAAATCATTAGGATACCAACCCATGTGTGCATTGATGAATTTTGTTTGAGAATGTCGCTTAAAAATATTGTGTTGTGCCTGAATCAATTCTTCAAAATCCACTTCGCTTTCACCCATTCTTCTTCCCGGATGTGTTTTTAATTCCAACCAGCGTTCATTATTTTCATCAAATGGATCCCAGAATGATTTGGGATCAGCCGTGTGAATTAACACAGGTATCCCCAATGCGCCACACTTAGCCCAAACCGGGTCAAGCCGGGGATCATCCACCGAAACAAGTTTTCCGTTATTGTCGACATTACGCATGCCAAGACTTTTGTAAATTTTCAATCCTTTGGCGCCATACTTTACATCTTCCTCCAGCGCCTTTAGTGCTTTTTCTGTCCAATCGGGTTCGCCAAAGCCGGCCATGTTTAAGTTGGTAAAAACAACAAAACGCTTTGCATCAAATCGCCTGGTGTTTTCTATGGCCTTAATTAAATGTTCCTGACTGCCCATACCTCTGCCGCTCAGGTTTACCATTACGGCCATATTGAGCTTGTCCATTTCAGCAAGAAGTATATTCAGGTCTTGCTCGCCCATACGGAACTGATGATTGTGTATATCGATGAAGGGAAATTTGGCACGCGTCACTTTATGTTCTTCTACCACTAAGGTGGATGGAGGATCATACGCCTCAAAATCTACACTTTGAGAAATGACCTTTGCTGAAATCAGCATGACGAATACTAAGCCGAGAAGTGCTCTCATATTTGTTGTTTTAATTCTTTGAAAATACGCAGGGCATTTTCTTTTGTTCAATAAAAAACAAATCCCCGGATAAAACAGGGGATATATGGCATAATTTCCTTTGCCTGGTTCAGTCTTTGTATTGAGCGGATATAGAATGCCACACCCTCCATGGCCAGGTCTTTCAACAAGCTTAGCATTGACATTTTCATGGTCGCTTCAGCCCCACTCATTACATTCAGCAGAGGAATTGCATATAGAATTCTTGCCACATTACCGATGAACTTTTCATAGGTTCATTATTTATATGTTTAAACATCAAATTAGGAGACCCCAGGTTAAAATCAAACCCCTGGCTGCCTGGAATTGGTCAAAATTTCATTTTTCATCGAAATCAGATAGCTTTGGCTGATTTCGAGATCATACACATGAAGCAAATATTACTCCTATTGTTCTTACCCTTGGCCGGCAGTGTGCTAATGGCCCAAAACCAAGAACAAGTATTAGAGGGCATCAGAAATAAAATTGCTGATACTAATTTAAGTGGAGCACGCACAGAGCTAAATAAATTTATTGAAGCTAATCCCAGAAATAAAATTGCGCTCAATCTCAGAGCTGAAGTAAGGATACAATTGGAAGATTATTATGGCGCCATTGGCGATCTTAATTTTGCGCTTGAAATAGATTCAACTTTTGCAGAAGCCTACAACAATCGTGGAGAAGCAAAGTTAAACCTTGGTGATGATTTTGCCGCCATTCTTGATTTCGATAAAGCCATACAGTTTAATCCTAAGTCGGCAGATGCCCACACCAATCGCGGCCTGGCAAAATATTACCTTGAAGATTTACAAGGCGCCTATTTTGATTTCAGTACCGCACTGGAACTCGGTCCGGCAGATGCAGACAAGTATTACAACCGTGGAATTATAAAAGCTGAACTCGGAGAATTTGTCAGTGCCATTGATGATTACAATAAAGCCATTGCACTTGACCAGAAAGACCCTACCCTTTACAATTACCGCGGGGTTGCCTACTACAATACTGACGAATACCAGAAGGCAATTAAGGATTACGATCAGGCAATTGCACTTGATCCGAATGATCCACTAATTTATGAAAACCGCGCACTGGCGAAATCTGCGCTAGAAGATTATGAAGGCGCCCTAAAAGATTTTGACAAAGCCATTGCATTGGACGATGAAGAACCAGAAGTGTACAACTTGCGTGGAGTTGTAAAATTCAATATGGGCGATCATCGGGGCGCTGTAGACGATTACACGATCGCCATTGAAATTGATCCGTTCAACCCCGTGTATTTTGACAACAGGGCACTGAGCCGAACTGAGTTAGAAGATTGGGAAGGCGCTGTAGAGGATTACACCCGCTCTATTGAATTATTCCCCAACGATCCAGAGACCTATTTTCAAAGAGGAATGGCAAAGTTGCAACTCGGTAATAAATACGATGCCTGCAATGATCTGAACACTGCGCTTGAATTAGGATTAACAGAAGCTCGTGCTGAAATAAGAAAGCGCTGCAAATAATTTCCTTCTCAAAATAAAATAAAAATGCTGGCGGTCTTTATTCTCAATTCAACCATGAGGGGAAAGGAAGTTTTTCTCAAGACGCTCGAACAAACCGCTAGTCAATTTCCTGAAATCCGCATAAAATTCTATGAAACTAAATACCATAACCATGCACATGAACTTGCAGCTGAAGCCCTGCAAGCACAAGCAGATTACATTATTGCCGTAGGTGGAGATGGTACGCTGAATCAAGTGATTAACGGAGTGTTACATGCCGATAGCAAACACCAAATAGTTTTTGGGCTGATCCCCAAAGGCTCAGGAAATGATTATGCCAGAAGCCTCAACACAACTAACAACCTGAATGCATTTTTTCAAGTGATGCAGGCCAAGCAAACTACCCGTGTTGATGTGGGTAAGGCTTTGTATAAAGATGAGACCGGAAAGGATCAAACAAGGTATTTCTTAAATATTGCTGATGTAGGCATGGGCGCGGACGTGGTAAAGCGTGTAAACACAAGCAATAAAAAACTTGGTCCACAACTCATTTTTATGAAATCCATCGTGCAGACATTTCTCTCATTCAAACACAAAAACCTTAACGTGATTGCTGACGAATGGCAATGGAAGGGTGATGCCATGACGGTGGTGATTGCAAAGGGTAAGTATTTTGGCGGGGGACTTGGCATTGCACCCGATGCCAATTTGAGTGACGGCCTGTTTCAAGTAACCCTACTCGGAAAGGTTTCTGTCTGGGATTATATCATGCACTTGCCCGGTTTAAAAAAATCAAAGCACATCAACCACAAACAGGTCAAGTACCTGAACACAAAAAGCATAAGTATTAGCTGCAGGGATTCGCTTTGCGGACTCGAAGCTGACGGAGAATTTTTTGGTTACCTGCCGGCAAAAATTGACCTGCTGAAAAGCCATGTTACTTTTCTCAGCACCAGCCATTCGGCCTCTCGCTAGTTTAGTAAAATATTGCTATTATTGCTTCCTTAGGGTTTATACAAATCCTAAACTATTAAGCAACAATCAACCTAAATACTTAAAAAATGGATGCGCAAAAAGTAGACATGTACATTATGGCCAACAGTAAATTTTTCGAGGGTCATCATATTCCTCAAATTAAAGATCGCCTGTTGCAGGTCGATGAATCGAAGTGGACAATGATACAGACACTTCAATTTAAAGATCCCACCATTATATTAATTGTTTCAATCATAGTTGGTGGTCTGGGCATTGACCGCTTCATGATTGGAGATACCGGCCTGGGCATTGGCAAATTACTTACTTGCGGTGGGTTTTATATCTGGACCATCATTGACTGGTTTTTAATTATGGATGCAACCCGTGAAAAAAATCTAGAGAAATTAAGACAAGTAATTGCTTGATTAATGTAATGAGCAGGAACAAGTTATATGTATTCATTGTATTGGCTTGTATAGCAGGGTATACCTGGCTTGGCTTTTCTTACTACCAAAGTGTTGTAAGCAATAACACCTTTGGCGTTTGTATGATAAAGCACATAACAGATATTCCCTGCCCCTCCTGCGGATCAACACGTTCTGCGCTCGCATTTCTTGGAGGCAATTTTACTGAGTCCATTTTACTTAACCCTTTAGGTATACTCATCTTGAGCATCATGACTACTTTTCCTTTATGGATAGGTTATGATATTATTAAACACAAAGACACTTTCTACAGGGCTTATCAAAAAATTGAAATGCATTTTAGCAAAAGAGCCATAGCCATTCCAGCCATACTGTTGGTTATTATTAATTGGATCTGGAATATTCACAAAGGATTATGATAGCAATCAAAGCATTTGCCTACGAGCCGCAAGAACACGAAAACGAAAGGGCATCAAACAGTTATTTAATGTCGGTAGTTGCGGTAGTTGTCGGTTTGCCCATTCCCATCATTAACCTGCTGGCCACCTTCTTTTTCTATGTTGCCAATAGAAACTCTACTTATTTTGTGCGATGGCATTGCATTCAGGCATTGCTTGCACAGCTTACTTTGTTTTTCATGAACAGTGTGGGTTTCTGGTGGACCATCACTATTGTTTTTAGAGATGGCGTTATCAGCAATCAATACATTGCCTACATCATTACCGTACTCCTATTCAATCTGGTTGAATTTATTTTCACTGTTTACAGTGCAACAAATACGCGCAAAGGCAAACATGTAGAATGGTGGTTCTATAGTGGTTTAACCTATATGATTTGTAAATCGGGTGTATGAAAACATTAGTTCAGTTTTTTATCATTGTCATTTTCTTTTTTGCTACCTGGCATTTGCTTAGCAAGGTTGATTGGATTCGCATATTCAACATAGAAGAGATAAGCAACAAAACAGAAGAGAGGTTAGGCGATTTGCTTTGGGATTTTATTAAGCAAACAGAAAAAGAAATAAAACATAAAGAAGTAAAAGATGGCCTTGATCTTTTACTGAAACATCTATGTGAAAAGAACAATATCCGTAAAGAAAACATAAAGCTGTTTATTGTTGATAAAAATGAGATCAACGCATTTGCGCTGCCCAATCGCATCATGGTGATTTATAGCGGACTAATAAAAAATTGTGAAAACGAAGAAGAACTCCTGGGTGTAATCGGGCACGAGTTGGCCCACATGGAACACAACCATGTGATGAAAAAATTAATTAAAGAAATGGGATTAAATGTTTTGATTGGTATGACTACCCCCAATGCCAATGTGGGCACTATTGGCGAAGTGGCCAAAGCCTTGTCGTCTACCGCATTCGACAGAAGCCTTGAAAGTGAGGCAGATTTAACGGCCCTTGATTACCTCCTCAATGCAAATATCAACCCCGAACCCTTTGCTGATTTTTTGTATAAGATGTCATTGGATCAACCCGGCTTTGTCAAAAAATTATCATGGATCAGCACACATCCGGAGCCTGAAGAAAGAGCAAAAAGCATTGTAGAAAAATTACCGAAAGCCACTGGGCAATATCATCGTGTGTTAACAGAAGATGCCTGGAAGGAAATGAAAAAAATTCTTTCTCAATAAATAAAATAAGGGGAAGCAACTTGCCTCCCCTTACATAGCACGTTAAATTATAGAATTACTTTGCTCCTGCAGGCCCCTGGTATTTGGCATCCCCAAAACCCAGCATTGGAAATCCTATAAATCCTAAAAAGATCAAAAGGAGTGTCATTCCAATATCTTTACCAAAAGATTTGGAAAGCAGGTGTATCACATAAATACCTACAAAGAAGTTAACAAAAGGGATCAGCAACAAAATAAACCACCAAACAGGCTTACCTACAATTTCCAAAATCACAATGATATTGTAAATAGGCACAATAGCTGCCCAGCCTGGTTTGCCTGCTTTGGTGAAAATTTTCCACCAGCTGGCAATGATTAAAACAATTACTGCAAGGTAAATGATGCCGATAAAGCCTAAGCCGGCTCCGTCACCGCTACCGAATGAATCAAAATCTTCCATAGTGTTATAAGGTTTAGTTTTAGAATTAAAATTAGAAATTTGCCTATCAAATTAAAATGGCTATCATGCTAATTATCGAAACAACTCCTTAAGTTCTTCAAATGCTTCCGAATTACTCAGTATTGCGCTTACAAATACAAACCAGAAAATGGCAGCCAGCACTACCCGAACCGCCAACCAGATAAGAGATGCCTTTGCCCAGTTTGCTTTATTGGTATTTTCATTGCTGCCAAGGCCCCAAATTAACAACATGACCAAACCCACCAATGGTATTGCCCTGATAAATAAGGCAATCATCCAGTCAGTTACGCTTAGAGGACTTTCGGTTTTAAAGTTTTCTGTATTCTCCATATACTTAATATTAGTTTGTGATTCCTGAAAATAAAGGTAACCATTAAAAGAATAGGTATTATTAGGAAAGAATTTAACCCATGAATCAAAAATTACTGAAAAACTTCAATCAACTTGAACAACAAAAGACTGAATTGTTGCAATTGCTGGATAACCTTAGTACTGAAAAATACACCCTTTCACCCGCCCCAGGCAAATGGTCCATTGCCGAAATTCTAACCCACCTCTTGACTGCCGAGCAACTTACCCTGGGTTATATGAGAAAAAAAAATTCTGTAATCAAGGACCTGGAAAATTCGGGTTGGTCATCAACACTGCGCCTGTGGGTGCTTAAGGTTTCACAACGCATTCCACTAAAATACAAGGCTCCAAA
>CAZVFM010000044.1:0-16279 GCA_964626095.1 uncultured Roseivirgaceae bacterium
GATCATGAATGCATTGAAGTTTACTGAAGATGGGGGCTCAATAACAGTAGATGCAGAAAAGGGCAATGGAGAAATTACTTTTTCGATAAAAGATACTGGCATAGGCATTAAACCGGAAATTCTAGAACGGCTTTTTGATAAAACTGCTCCTTATAGCACAAGAGGTACAGCAAATGAAAAAGGTACGGGCTTGGGTCTTATTCTTTGTAAGGAATTCGTTGAAAAGAACGAAGGGAAAATATGGGTGGAAAGTGAAGAAGGTAAGGGTAGTATTTTTAAATTTACCCTGAAATCTGCTTAAATACACTTGAATTTTAACTCCTCTTATTGGTCTGATATCGTTTCTGCAATTAAAAGTCTTCTGAAGGGGCTAAAAATTACCTTTAGCCATATTCGTAAGTCAGGCAAAAGCGCAATACCTAGCGGCATAGCTTCGGATAATTACTTTGCTAATCAGAAAGGACTCATCACCATACAGTATCCGCACGTGAGTTTGCCTGTACCCGATGTAGGGCGCTACAGGTTACATAATGAAATTGACGATTGCATTGTATGCGATAAATGTGCAAAAGTTTGTCCGGTAGATTGCATAGAAATTGAGGCCATTAAATCGCCTGAAGAATTAGGTAAAACTTCAGACGGCACCACCAAGCGAATTCATGCCGCCAAATTCAATATCGACATGGGTAAATGTTGCTTCTGTGGTTTGTGTACGACCGTTTGTCCAACAGAATGTCTCACTATGACAAAGGCATACGATTTTAGTGTAGTAGATATCAAGGAACACAATTATGCTTTTGCGGAAATGACGGAAAAAGAAATTGCCGACAGCAAACAAAAGTGGGATATTTTTGAATCTGCCAGACAACAAAAACTATCAAGCAGCACTACTGAAAATAGTGAAGAGGAAAAATCAAATGCACCGCGCCCTGTTTTTAAACCCAAAATAAAACCTGAAGGTAACTGATGGAGCTACATACAATTATATTTTATGTATTTATAGCAATTGCGTCCCTAAGTGCACTGTCAATCATCTTTATAAGAAATGTTTTATATGCGGCATTGTTGCTGATTGTTACCCTTCTTTCGCTTGCAGGTATTTACATTCTGTTGTTTGCAGAATTTATTGCCGTTACTCAAATGTTGATTTATGCCGGTGGTGTCTTGGTCATCTTACTTTTCGGCATCATGCTAAGCACCCGTTTACAAGGCAAACCTGTAATGAGCGAAACCAGAAATAAATTCAGTGCGCTAATCATTGGTGCTGGCAGTTTTGCCTTACTTTTTCTGTCTTTGAAAAATTTTGAATTGGTGTTTACCAAATCCTCTACGCAGATCTATGTTAATCAGGTAAATGAAATAGGTGTTTTACTAATGAGCGACTGGCTACTACCTTTTGAGGTAGCAGGGGTATTGCTGCTAATTTCATTGGTTGGCGCAACAGCTATTGCTAAAACCACCGCTGATAAGAATTAATTATGCCAGCAGAAATTCAAACCATATTACTTTTGTCAATCTTCCTGTTTTCAACAGGTCTTGTTGTATTGGTAACTAAGCCCAATGCAATTCTTATGCTCATTGGAATAGAGCTGATGCTAAATGCCGCCAATTTAAACCTGATAGCTTTTAACAGGTGGATGCCGGGCAATCTTGACGGACAAGGATTTGCTCTCTTTATCATCATTGTTGCTGTATGCGAAGCTGCCGTAGGTATGGCCATCATTCTCAGAGTATATCACTACTTTACTAGTACAGATCCCTTCCGTATCAGTGAATTAAAAAACTGAACTTGTGAAAGAAATACTTTCCTCTACGTCACAAATACTTTTATTATTCCTGCTAGGATTACCCCTGCTCTCATTTATTATTGGACTACTAATTCCGGAAAAACTTAAATCACTAATTGCCATAGGCTCAACTTTTATTCATGTTGTCGGAGCAGTGATTGCCTTTATACTTTTTTACAATACCTGGAATGGAGATCCGATTCATTATACACTTAGTTGGTTTGGAACTGAAAACTTTCAGTTCCAAATCAGTCTGCTTTTCAATAATCTCAGCGTATTGATTAGCGTAACCGTCATGGTTATTGCCATGTTGGTACACGTTTACTCCATTGCTTACATGCAAAATGAACCCGGTATTAAAAGGTATTTCGGCATGCTGGGACTTTTTACTTTTTCCATGCTACTCATTGTTATATCCGGAAATCTCTTACTGATGTATATTGGCTGGGAACTGGTGGGCTTTGCCTCCTACATGCTCATAGGATTCTGGAGAGAAAAACCTGCGGCTGCCAAAGCTGCCTCAAAGGCATTTATTATGAACCGGATCGGTGATGCGGGTTTTCTTATTGCCTTACTCATTATCTGGACTAAAGCAGGCAGTTTTGAATTGCTTGACTTAACTCCATTTCAGTTCGAACACAGTTGGCAACTGGCTTTATCGCTTTGCTTGTTTGCCGGAGTTATGGGTAAGTCAGCGCAGTTTCCTTTGCTAACCTGGTTGCCCGATGCCATGGAAGGTCCTACTCCTGTTTCTGCGCTCATCCACGCAGCAACTATGGTGGCAGCAGGCATTTTTTTGCTAGCACGGATATTTTTTCTTCTTGATCCACTGGCACTACAGATCATCATGATCACCGGATTGATCTCCTCATTAATGGCTGCCCTTGCTGCATGGCAGCAAAACGACATCAAAAAAACACTCGCCTACTCTACCATTTCTCAATTGGGTTTAATGGTGACAGCCATTGGTTTGGGTAACTTTAGTATAGCCATTTTTCATTTGTTTACTCATGCTTTTTTTAAGGCGGGCTTATTCTTAAGTGCGGGTGCCATCATACAATCAAATAAAAAAGCCGCAAAAGCCTTGTCAATTGAAATTGATCCGCAGGACATTAACAACATGGGAGGCTTGAGAAAACTGATGCCTTTAACTTTTCTTTCATTTCTGATTTCCGGAGCTTCACTGGCCGGTTTGCCCTTCTTTTCCGGATTCGTTTCCAAAGAAGCGATATTTAACCTGGCATTATATCAGGAGCTTTATTTTGTACTTGACATTTTATTCATCATTTCATTGATTACGGTGCTTTACATCACTAAACTGACGTTAAAAATATTTTTTGGTGATAATATCACAGAAAAATTGCACAAGAATTTCGTTCAGTTCGTTAAAGAACCATCTTATCTTATTTTAGTGCCTACGCTCTTGTTGGCGATTGCCTCCATGTGGTGGATAGCAGGCCTACATCCCTTCAGCTATCAACAATGGTTACTCAATGGTTTAGGTGATGTAAACCTTCCAAACTCAATGTTGTTGAGCTTGAGTTCAGTGGGATGGGTTGTGATGGGTATTGGCCTGGCATATTTCATGTATGTTAAAAATACACATATCAATACACGGCTTTCCGGTATGCTAAAAAATAATTTTTATCTCGACAAAATCTATCAGGTCACTGCCATTCAACCGGTGCTGGCTTTTGCCGGACTAAGTAATTTAATTGACAAGCGATTTATTGACAGGTTTTTACATGGATTGGCTTACCTGCAAGTAGGCATTGCAGAGCTGGCAGGTTGGTTCGACAGGAATATCATTGACGGAGCGGTAAACCTCAGTGCTTTTATTGCAGCACAGACTGGAATATTGATAAGGTCGACAGGCGCAGGCAAAATACAATCGTATATTGCCATATCCATGTTAGTTTTAGTTATTTTTTTACTTTGGATAATGTTTAAGTAGAATGATCGTCACCTTTTTGATATACTGAGCATGTTATCTTATTCACTTTCAATTTTAATTTTCCTTCCGCTACTGGCTATGCTTATCGTGCTCGCATTGCCATCCGATAAAAAACACTACTTCCGTTCATTGTCATTGTTGGTCTCCTTACTGCAAATGGGCTTACTGATAGCGATGCTTATTAATTCCAAGCATTACGAAGTCAGTATGCCATTTGAAACCGTATCACAAAGTTTCTTTTTCGTTGAACAAAACAATTGGATTTACATGGACCTGGGTGACTTCGGTATTTTCAAAGCCGAATATTTTCTTGGTCTCGATGGATTGAGTTTTCCACTACTTGCCTTATCCGTGTTTGTCATGTTCATTGCAGTAATTGCATCATGGCATACTAATAAACAGGTTAAAGGCTATTTCGCACTCCTTTTATTATTGAATGCAGCCATCATTGGTAGCTTCAGCTCACTAGATATGCTGCTCTTCTACTTATTTTTTGAGTTCATGCTTTTGCCCATGTTCTTCCTTATTGGAATATGGGGTGGTAAAAGAAGAGAGTATGCTTCTATAAAATTCTTTCTATACACTTTGCTGGGCTCCATATTGATCATGGTGGTGATGATTGGTTTATACATTTCTGTAGTTGAGCCATCTGCAGAATCCGGTACTACTGTACATAGTTTTAACATGTTGTTAATGACCGATGCACAAAATTTTGAAGCAGGGTCGATTCTTAGTTTAGAAAATGCAAACAATTTTCGTACGTGGGCCTTTTTGTTGCTCTTCATTGGTTTTGCGATTAAACTTCCTGTTGTTCCTCTACACACCTGGTTACCCGATGCGCACGTAGAAGCACCAACCGCTATCTCTGTTATACTTGCTGCCATTCTTTTAAAAATTGGAGGCTATGGTTTGCTTAGACTTGCCTACCCGATTTTTCCTGATGCAGCCATCGCCTTAAGTTGGTTTGTTGGTTTTGCAGGAGTGATCTCTATCGTATATGGGGCATTGAATGCACTGGGCAGTAAAGATTTGAAACGATTGATCGCCTATTCCTCCGTTTCACACATGGGATTTGTTTTGCTCGGACTTGCTTCTGTAACGCATGAAGGACTCAGTGGCGCTGTCTACCAGATGTTTAGTCATGGATTGATATCCGCCATGCTTTTCATCATTGCAGGTGTGATTTACGACAGAACAAATGACCGAAGCATAGGTAGCTTCTCAGGACTCTCCGCAGCAATGCCAAATTATACTGTATATGTGCTCATCGCCTTCTTTGCTTCAATGGGCTTACCAGGCTTTGCCGGATTTATTGGAGAAATTATGGTCTTCCTTGGGGCATTCAAATCATTTGAAACCAACGGACTCATCCCCTACTGGATGGCCATCGTATCCACATTGGGTTTGGTATTGGGCGCGGCCTATTACCTTTGGACTCTACAAAGAATGTTTTTTGGAAAATACCATATCAGCAAATCACTCAATGTTTCCACGTTGACAGATCTTGACAGTCGGGAAAAACTCATGTTCATTATGCTTTCTGTTTTCATTTTATTCTTTGGAATTTTCCCTCAGCCCTTGCTTAATATCATTTCACCCTTTAGTGAGAACCTGGTCAACGCGTTCAACGATTACCTGAATCCACAAACTAATCAATAAACCTTGTGGAAACACTCGCTGTAAAAACCGGATTAAACTTAGCCAGCTTTTCTTTCATTATTCCTGAAATCATCATTGCCTCGGCCCTGCTAATCATACTTTTGCTGGGCATGATCAGAAAAAACAAAGGAGCTGAACTGTATTTTATACTTGCTGCACTTGCACTCATCGCCTCCATTGTATTTGCTATGGATAACCTGTTTGCCAGTAATAGCAGCATTAACGTGTTTGTAGGCATGCTGCAAATTGACACTTATAGCAGCTTATTGAAAATATTTTGCAGTATAGCAGCATTGCTTACCATTGTCATGTTTGGGTTGGAGAAAAAAAGTCTTACCAAACCATCAGAGCAAAGCGCATTACTCTTAAGCATTGTACTTGGCGCACAACTATTGCTTAGCAGTATGAATTTCATCATGTTGGTCGTCTCCATTGAACTGCTCTCCATCAGTTCATATTTATTGGTAGGACTGGGCTTTACCAAAAAATCGGCTGAAGGAAGTTTAAAATATTTTCTATACGGAGCAGCAGCCACAGCGATAATGATCTATGGCGCCTCATGGTTGTATGGAATGGGTGGAACGTTGGAGTTTGCTTCCGAACATTTTATACAAAACATGATCGGGCAACCTGCCTTACTTTACCTCATTGCAGGTTCCATGCTGATGGTAGGACTGCTGTTTAAAATTGCCGCTGTTCCTTTTCATATTTGGGCGCCTGATGTGTACTATTCAGCCAATACACCAGTGGTTGCCCTGCTATCTACTGTTCCAAAAATTGCAGGACTCGGTATACTGCTCAAAATATATTATGCCTTGAACCTGTACGGACAAAGTCCGGTAAACTGGCAAATACTTTTAATTCTGGTAGCCAGTCTTAGCATAGGCTTTGGCAACTTCGCTGCCTTACGTCAAACCGAAGCCAAGCGACTCATGGCCTGGTCGTCCATTGCGCATTCTGGATTTATGTTGATCGGTATTATAAGTAACTCGGTCAATGGCATAGAAGCTATGCTGTTCTATATGGGTATTTACATCCTCAGCAATTTTATTGTTTTCGGTATCATACAATACAATGAGCAGGTGCAAGGGAATACCAGCATTGCAGGTTTTGACGGACTCGGAAAAACAAAACCCTTCTTGGCCATAGTCATGACTATAGGTTTACTGGCCCTTACTGGCTTGCCACCCACGGCAGGTTTCACGGCCAAATTGTTGCTATTTTCTCAGGTATTTCAAGGCTGGGCACAAAGCCAGAATTCTGGCTTACTCTTCCTCCTGATTTTTGGCCTGATCAACACTGTACCAGCCCTTTACTACTATCTGCGCATTCCTTATTTCATGTTTTTCAAAACATCTGCTATAGCGGTCGAGGTTAAATTCCCGTTTTGGTACAATTATTACTACATCACGCTCTTTTTATTAATTCTTTGGCTTTTCTTCCAGCCAGATATGTTGATGAGTTGGATCAATAGGACTAATTTTGCGTTGTGAGTATTACGAAGCCTTGCCCCCAACAACATGAGCGACAGCGTTAAGCACGAATGCGGAATAGCACTTATCAGGTTAAGAAAACCCCTTTCTTATTATTTACAGAAATACGGAACCACCTACGGGATGAACAAAATGTATATCCTGATGGAAAAACAGCACAACCGTGGGCAAGACGGGGCAGGAATTGCCAATATTAAAATTGACCTTGAAGCCGGATACCGCTACATCAGCCGATACCGCTCCATCAAACAAATGCCGATAGCCCATATTTTTCAAAAACTTGGGAAAAAATATAAAAAGGCACAGAAAGAAGGCGGTCAAAAATTTAGTGACGAGAACTGGTTAAAGCATAATTGTGCTTTCACTGGTGAAGTATGGCTTGGGCATTTGCGCTACGGTACTCATGGCAAGAATAGCATAGAAAATGTGCATCCTTTTTTGCGACAAAACAACTGGAGAAGCCGAAACCTTGTAATGGCCGGTAACTTCAACATGACCAATGTAGACGAACTCTTCGATATTCTTGTAGATATTGGTCAGCACCCTAAACAAAAAGTAGATACGGTAACCGTAATGGAAAAAATCGGTCACTTTTTGGATGATGAGGTGCAGGGCTTATTCAACCATTACAAAGACAAATACAGCAACCAGGAAATTTCAGAGATCATTGAAAATGAAATCGATTTGCAGCGAGTTTTAAAAAGAGCTTGCAAAGATTTTGATGGCGGCTATATCATGGCAGGCATTATTGGCTCAGGCTCATCATTTGTGATGCGCGATCCTTCAGGCATTCGTCCTGCTTATTATTATGCCAACGATGAGGTTGTGGTGATTGCTTCAGAAAAGCCCGCGATTAAAACTGCATTCAATATCAACTACAATGAGATTCAGGAAATAGAACCAGGCTGTGCATTGATAGTTAATAAAAGTGGTGAGTATGGTATGTTCCCCATTCTAAAAAAACTGGAGAAAAAATCATGCAGCTTTGAGCGCATCTATTTCTCAAGAGGTAACGATCCGGATATATATAGGGAAAGAAAGATGCTTGGCAAGTTACTCGTACCACAAATTTTAAAGTCCATTAATTTTGATTTAAAAAATACTGTATTCTCTTATATTCCGAATACAGCGGAAACGGCTTTCCTGGGGATGCTCAGCGGACTTGAAGAATTTCTAGTGCAGAAACAAAAAGAAATCATTGTTGAAGGCAAACCCACGGTTGATTCGCTGGATGACATCCTCTCCTTTCGTCCGAGAGTAGAAAAAATTGTAATTAAGGATGTGAAGCTGCGTACCTTCATTACTGATGACATTCACCGCGATGAAATGGTATCGCATGTATATGATACCACTTACGAAGTTGTGAATAAAGGTAGAGATACACTTGTAGTTATTGACGACTCTATTGTAAGAGGTACTACATTGGAAAAGAGCATTTTGAAAATGCTCGACAGGCTTGAGCCTAAAAAAATTATTGTAGTTTCATCGGCACCACAAATACGTTACCCCGATTGCTACGGTATAGATATGTCAAAGATGAACGAATTTGTTGCATTCAGGGCAGCCATTGCCTTACTGAAAGAGCGCGGCATGACCAATGTGTTAACAGAAGTGTATGAACAATGCAATCAAAAAAATATAAAGTCGGTCAACTATGTAAAAAAGATTTACGATCACTTTACTGATGAAGAGATATCAGACAAGATTGCTCAAATTGTAAAACCTGCTGATATGAAAGCCGAGCTACAGGTAGTTTATCAAACGGTTGAAAGCCTGCACAAAGCTTGTCCACACCACGCTGGCGACTGGTACTTTACCGGAGACTTCCCAACCCCAGGTGGCACAAAGGTGGTGAACAAAGCTTTTTCCAATTACATGGAAGGTAAGTTAGTAAGGGCTTATTAAGATTCAATACTTTAGACAACGGTGCACATGATGACTGTAGTGTGAAAACCTACATTTATATTTTTAATGCAGCAAAATATGTATTATGTAAAATTCTTCAGGAAATTATTATTTAAATTTCTTATTGTTGCAATTGCATAATTTTTGATGAGGGATTCAATATTATTTTTGACTTGAAAAAAATCAAAAAAAAAGAAATGAGGATTATATTTTTTTTAATGGCATTAGCCATTGTTTCAACTAACCTTATGGCGCAGGTGCAAGATACTACCCGCATTTCCAAAACAGTATTAGATAGTCTTTATATTGTTGAAACAGAAATAAAGACGGGATCCGAAAAGGTACTTCATGCTGAACCTCTTTACATTGACCTAATCAGAGACCTTGGCGCACGCAAGGGAGAAAAAGAATGGAATATTGGATTGGGTCTTCTCGACAAAACTGACTTTGATGAGTACGAAGCTTTAATTGAATACGAATGGGCACCTATTAATCGACTTGGTTTTGAGGTGGAGTTACCTTTTACCTTTCACTATCCGATAAATGGTGAGATCAGTCGTGATTCTATTCCCAAAAATAAGTTGAACAGCTTAAAACTTGCCACCCAATGGTCCTTCTTTGTTTCTACTAAACTTAAAACAACCCTTGCCCTCGGTTACTTGCACGAATTTGAAATTACACCTTTCGAAAATTACGGCAAAGAAAGATTTTTTGAGGGAAATGTATTTAATCCATTTTTCATTGCCGCCAAACGATGGGGCGCAAACTATCATACCCTGTTGTATGCAGGCCCAGTAATAGAAAGAAAATTTGAAAACAGGACAACAGAGACCCACTGGCAGATCAATTCCAATTTTCATTATATGATTCCTGGAACAAGAAATTTTGTCGGTATAGAATTCAACAAAGAAGTAAATGCTGATGATTTTGATATGACCATAAGGCCACAATTACGAGTAGGAATAACTGATAATGTTCTAATTGGGATTGTTACCGGCATACCTGTGCAGCGGGAAACTGAACGCTTCAGCTCATTCTTTCGATTAATTTATGAGCCGGGTCATTAATTAAGGTAACCAAAAATCAAATACAATCTCGTTCATGCACTTGAAATGTTTCTTAGGGCAGGATTGATACCCGATTTTTGAACAAGGCCGGCAATCAATTTTATTGTTTTCCAAAACGGTAAACTTGGTTTTATAAGGATACATGCCGAAAGCCGGTATGGTGTTGCCCCATATTGAAAATACTTCTCTTCGAAATGCTGCTGCAATATGCATTAGTCCGGTATCGTGACTAAATACATACTTAGCTTTCTTTATCACGCTGGCTGATTGGTTAAGGTTAAAGATTCCACAGGCATTAAAAATAATTGTCTTCTTGTTCAAATCATGTAATCCTTCTTCCCAATCAACATGTTCAGGTTTACGCTCAAAAAAATCTGATATTTCTTTACCCAAAGCTGCATCCTCTTTTCCACCAAGCAGAATAATTGGCTTATTGATTTTATCGCATAGCTCAATCATTCGCTTTAATGGCAACTTCTTGGTATTGTGCTGTGCGCCAATGGCATAAACTATATACTCCTTGCGGTGGGTTTCAGGCAACCATTCGATAGGCACTTCATCTTTTTCCGGAATAAAATAATCAAGGCCCATATCGTCCTTTTTTACATCAAGCGATTTGACTGTGGCCATGTAGCGATCAACAATATGTACATTAGGAAGTTTGTCTATGTCCAAATTCACCTTTAACCATTTCTCATAATTGAGTTTATTAAAGCCAAACGACTTAACACCTAATCTTAGCTTGATTAAATAGGTACGCAAGTTGTGATGAAGATCAATGACATAATCAAACTGCTCAGCTTTTAATTTACTTATAAGTTGACTAAGATTATTTTCATACAAATGAATTTTAGAGAGGTAAGGATTATGCTCAACAATGGTGGCGTATTGTTTTTTGGTACAATAATGAACTTCTGCTTCATCCAATTGTACTTTCAGCGCCCTGATAACGGGTGTGGTAAGGACAATATCTCCAATAGAAGAAAATCTGATGATAAGTATTTTCATGCAGTAATGCGCAGTTGCTTTATTGCTCTTGCTTTTCGCTTCTCGAAATGCGCTTTTACTACTTGCTGTGATTGTGTATTGAATACATGTGCCTTTTCAACACCCGCTTTACGAGCGACAGCTATACCATATTCAACCATACTAAGATCGTCCATGTTATGCGCGTCAGGGTTGATGCTAAGTAATACATTTTTCTCAATGGCATAGCGCATCCATCTCCAGTCAATATCCAAACGCCAGGGATTGGCATTGATTTCAATGATCACGCCATGCGCTGCGCAAGCATCAATCACTGCTCTATGATCAATGGGGTAGCCCGGCCGTTCAATCAACAAACGACCTGTTGGATGGCCGAGTATGGTTGTAAAAGGATTTTCAATAGCATTGATTAAACGCTGTGTAGCCTTCGCAATATTCATGTTCATTTGTGAATGGATAGAGGCTACTACGTAATCAAATTTTAGGAGCACTTCATCAGGGTAATCAAGCGAGCCGTCATCAAGAATATCAGATTCAATTCCCTTAAACACTACAAAAGGACTAATCTCCTTATTCAATTGGTCAATCTCTTTCATCTGTTCTTCTACCCGTTCTATGCTCATGCCATTCGCATAAACCGCAGTACGGCTGTGGTCAGCAATGCCGAAATATTCATAACCCATTTCTATACAACGTGTAGCCATTTCCTTTACAGTATGGATACCATCGCTCCAGGTAGAGTGATTGTGTACGGAGCCACGAAGGTCTTGCAAAGCTACAGGCACCGGCATATTATTTAGTAATTCTATTTCAAATAATCCTTCGCGCAACTCAGGTATAAAATAAGGGATACCCGCGGCTTTATAAACTTCTTCTTCTTCTTCAAAATTATTTCGCACTACCTGTCGCAGTGATTTACCATTTAATTGTAATTGCAAGTGATTAATATTTCCGGTTGTCTGCACCAGCATTGAGCCAAACTTTTGTGGCTCACAACAAATTACGGTAAGCAGCAACTCACTTCCTTTATCTCTGCCCTGCCATTGAAATGGGCCACACCCTTGCTCATCTCTTTCCAAATCAGTTTGTTTATCCAAAAAATCAAAAAGCTTTTTCTTCTCTTTTGTAGACAGCAATATTTCTGCCTTGTCGATTACTTCCAGCTTTCTTCGGATGTCGCCCGTTAGAGAAATTTTATCCGGCTTAATCAATGTCTTGATCTTATCAAGGTAAGTTTTAGCAACAATTACAGCATCGGCATAATGCAGCTTACCCTTATTGGCGAAATAATTTTCAATGGCCTCCTTAATATTTTCCTGAGTTTTCTCTCCAAAGCCTTTGAGTTTGGCGATACGCCCTTGCTCTACGGCCTGCAGTACCGTTTCAAAAGTCTCTGCGCCTATATCTGTCCACAATACCCTGGCTTTTTTGGGGCCAATACCTTTCATAAAAGCCATTTGAAGAACTTCAACAGGAGTTTTTTGCTCTAGCTCTTTAATAATGGCTAATTCACCCGTTCTATTGATCTCATCAATGTAGGTCGCAATGCTCTTACCCACCCCATCCATTTGCTGAAGTTCCTGAAGTGACATGTGCGACAGGTCATAGTTCTGCCTACCCAAATTGAAAGCAGCAATGCTCAGACTCTTTACTTTGAAAGGATTTTCATCATAAAGATCAAGCAAGGCAGAAAGTTTTTTCAGTAATCCTAAAATTTCTCTGTTGCTCACTAATACCCTATTTAATATTTGTAAATTTAACAATTCAGAGTATTCTTAAGTTAATTTATTTGACATGAACTATTGGTTAATTAAAACAGAACCCGGTACCTATAGCTGGGCCGATTTGGAAAAAGACAAAAAAACAACCTGGGATGGAGTCCGGAACTATCAGGCGCGGAACAACCTACAAGCAATGAAAAAGGGAGATATGGCGCTTTTCTATCATAGCGGAGACGATAAGGCAGTAATGGGAATTGCGAAAATAAGTAAAACGGCTTTTCAAGACCCCACCACCTCAGACCCCGCGTGGGTAGTAGTAGAAGTACAACATTATAAAAGGCTGAGGAACCCTGTTACACTTACACAGGTTAAAAAGGATAAGCGTCTTGCACAAATGGTATTGGTAAAAAATTCAAGACTCTCTGTGCAGCCTGTGAAATCTAATGAATTTGATGCCATACTTGAACTTGCGGATTAATGTCTTCTACAATCAGAATATATTTCTTGTTATTCCTTACAACTCTGATTGATGTTTCAGCCAAGGCGCAAATCACCCAACCCAATCGCTTTGAGAAAGAGCAAAAAATGTCAGACAACTTTTATTTTGTCTTTCCTATGGGGCCGGACGGAGTGGTATTGTTCAGAGATAAAACCAAACTTGCTGCTGGTAATAAAAAAACATGGGAGTTGCTTTGGTTAGATGAAGAACTGAACGAAAAGTGGTATACAGAATTAGAGATTGGAAGTCGACTAGACGTAGCCGGATTTGATGCTTTCAACGGAGATTTGTATTTCCTCTTAAGAGCTAGCGATAACAACAGAAGCAATTTTGAGTTAATAAAATTAAGATCTGATTTTGAAACAGAGCGCTACGAAATTGAAAACGACATGCGCTTTGACCTCACCCACTTCATTATTGTTAACAATAGTGCTATACTGGGTGGATATGTTACTCAGCAACCGGCCATTGTGATTTATGATTTGGGTAGCGAAAAACCGAGACTTTTACCCGGGTTTTTTATTAAGAACTCTGAAATTGTTGATCTCAAGCTCAACAGTAATGGCACTTTCAATGTTATGCTATTTGAACAGGCTAGTGTGGATATTAAAAAACTAAAATTAAAAACCTATGATGCCAAAGGTAACCTGCTAATTGAAGATGAGTACGATGTAAATAATCAGGTAAAACTGCATACCGGAACAAGCAGCTCGTTAATAAGAGATGATATGTTGTTGGTTGGTACCTTTGGCAATAAAGTATCAAATCAATCTTATGGTTTGTTTACTGCCATTGTTGATCCTTTCAAAGATGAGGATATCAATTTCATTCATTATCACAAGATCGAAGAATTTTTTGATTACATGGGCGAAAAGAAAGCGAGAAAATACAAGAGGCGAGTAGAAAAACTCAGACAAAAAGGAAAAGACCTTGAATTCAGCACCAACCTGATACCCGTTTCCATGTTTGAGACTGACGATGGTTTTGTGTTATATGCCGAAGCTTTTCAACAATCTTCCGTACCACCAGCTCCCACTGGTTTTTATGGAAATGATTATTATAACCCCTTCTTTAATTACAACTATGGGTACAACCGTAGGTTCTATGCCCCACCCTACTATGGTTACCCTTTCGGGCCAAGCGCGCAATCAGTAAATACCGAGAAAAAGTTTACACAAAGCATGCTGCTCTCATTCGATGAAAATGGAAAACTGCAATGGGACATTTGTTTTCCGTTTAAAAGCTTGAAGAAAAGTCAGGTAGAGCAGGTTTCGGATATTTATATGGCCGAAGAAAAGGTTTTTGTGTTCTATAAATATGAAAAGGAGATACAAGTCCACAAGTTCAGTTTTAAAACAGAAGAACTTAGTAGCGAAGAGCTTCCAATACAACTAAATCATCCCAATGAAGTGCTCCGTTCAGAAAATAAAGAAGACGGTACCATAAAGTTTTGGTATGGAAACCACCTGTTGATTTGGGGATATCAAAGCATTAAAGGGGCTGGTAAAGAATTTGAATCAGAAAACAGGAATGTGTTTTACATCAATAAAATCAGTGTCGAATAATTTTTGTTGGCAAATAGTCAAACAAAAAAATATCTTATTGATTGGATTTTTATTGTCCGTCAATATATCATTCGCTCAAATTACCTATGAAGAAAGACTTGAGTTCCCTATGTACGGCTCGCAAACTGGCTTCAAGGTAGTGCCTGTAAATGATACGCATCTTTTCATGTTTCGAGACCTAAAAATTCTAAATAAGAACTTCATAGAGCTTCATCTATTAGACAGAAATTTTGAAGAGGTTTGGAGTGGCTATATTTCTACCAATGAGGGATTCTTTCTAGCTGATTACGATGTGTTCAACACAACAGTTGCTTTGCTTTTAAGGCCACTAGGATATTACCAATCAAATATGATGATTATCAATATCAACAGTCTGACTGGCGAATATCTAACCTATAATGTAGACAACCCATTACCTATTCGCCAATGGGCTTTTCGTGTGAAACAAGATGGCGCATTAATTGGAGGCTACTATATCGACCGGCCGTTAGTGTATTATTTTAGCTTTGAAACTTTTAAGTCAAGAATACTTCCTGGTTTTGTCAATGAGCCAGGTGAAATCAACCAGGTTGAAGTTTATGGCGATGGTACTTTTGAAGTCATTATTTCGGGTAAATATGTAGATAAAAGTAGGGTACTATGGATAAAAAGTTTTGCGAGCGATGGCACGCTTATTAAAAACAATATCATTCGACCTGAGAGTAAAAATTCTCTTCTTTTTGGCCGCTCCATCATCACCACCGAAAATAATCAAATCATTGTTGGTTCATTTGGTAGCCGAAGTCAGGAGTTTTCGCATGGAATATTTACCGGATTCAATGATTCTAAAGGCATCATTGAGTTGAAATATTATAACTATGGAGATTTAAATAACTTCTTTAACTATATGAGAACCAAAAAAAGAGATAGGGTGAAAGAAAGAATAAGTCGAAAAAAAATTAAAGGCAAAAGGGTTAAATTCCGTTACAGACTTAGTATTCAGGAGGTAATTGAAAATCAAGACGAATACATCATGGTGGGCCAGGCTTTTTATCCAATATACATATCTACTCCGCATAATTCTGAATTATTTTTTGCTGGAAACCGATATACGCACGCGGTTATAATTGGGTTAGATAAAAGCGGAAATTTACTTTGGGACAATAGCTTTGAGACGAACGAAATAACTTCCATTGACCTGAAGCAGTATGTACAAACACACATAAATGAAGAAAACAACACAAAGACACTGCTCTTTATGTATGACAATGTTGTAAGAACAAAAGTGATTGAAGGAGATAGTATTCTTACAAATAAAAGACAAACTAGTGTTCCCCTGAGTAATAAAGATGATATCATTGTTCGTTCAGGCTCAAACAAATCAGGAGGATTAGCACATTGGTATGATGATTATTATATTGCCTATGGTGCCCAAACCATTAAAAATAAACTATTTGAAGGCAATAAATACAGAACTGTTTTTTTTATCAATAAAATCAGTGTTGATTAGAGAATTTTACTATCTATGAGAATGAGTTGGAAGTTAATTTCAATTTTATCTTTTTTTTTGCTTATTAGTCAAACTAATCAAGCACAAATAACTCAAACCAACAGGGTTGAGTTTAATCTGGCAGATTCTGAACAGGGATTTGAGGTAATTTCC
>CAZVFM010000045.1:0-15656 GCA_964626095.1 uncultured Roseivirgaceae bacterium
TAAAAGGAGCTATTCTGGCCGAACAGGATGATCTTGATGAGGCATGCCGATGCCTTAACCGAGCTTTTTACAATGGTATCGATGATGCCGGAGATTACCTGAAGCAATACTGCTTTAATTAAGGGCGATGAGCTAAAGAATAAGCCTTTTTGATTAAGGCAGTATCTGCATTAATGCTATTTTTGCGCCATGCCTGAGCAGATACTCATTCTTGATTTCGGATCACAATATACCCAGCTTATTGCCCGGAGAATACGCGAATTAAATGTCTATTGTGAAATTCACCCCTTTAATAATATTCCTACTATTGGTCCTGAGGTCAAGGGTATCATCCTTTCAGGCAGCCCCTGTTCAGTGCGCGAAAAAGATGCGCCAGATGTAGACCTGGAAGTACTAAAATCCCGATTCCCTATTTTGGGTATTTGCTACGGGGCCCAACTGATAGCACACAAAAGTGGGGGTGAAGTTGCGCCTTCTCAAATCAGAGAATATGGAAGGGCCAGACTTAATAAGATTGATCAGCACAACGAATTATTAAAAGAAATAACCCTGGATACGCAGGTATGGATGTCACACGCAGATACTATTGCTTCGGTACCCGATAACTTCGATGTTATAGCAAGTACAAGTGCTGTAAAAGTAGCAGCCTTTAAATTGAAAGATGAAAATATTTTCGGCATACAATTTCATCCGGAAGTGACACATACTGAACATGGTAAAGAGTTGCTGCGAAATTTTGTGGTGCATATCTGTGCTTGTGCACAAGATTGGACACCCGATGCTTTTGTGGAATCTACAATTGCTGAACTTCAGGAAAAACTGGGAGATGATAAGGTAGTGATGGCCTTATCGGGTGGTGTTGATTCTTCTGTTGCGGGTGTTCTCGTGCATAAAGCCATTGGTAAAAACCTGCATTGTATTTTTGTGGATAACGGGCTGCTAAGAAAAGATGAGTTTCATCAAGTACTGAAATCGTATGAGGGTATGGGGCTCAACATAAAAGGGGTTGATGCCAAGGATAAATTTTATTTGGCACTCAAGGGATTGACCGAACCCGAAGCTAAACGTAAGGCCATAGGAAGAACATTTATTGAAGTATTTGATACTGAAGCCCATCGGATAAAGGATGTAAAATGGCTAGGGCAGGGTACTATTTATCCAGATGTAATTGAATCAGTGTCTGTTAAAGGTCCATCGGCTACCATCAAATCTCATCATAATGTAGGCGGACTGCCTGAACAAATGAATTTAAAAGTGGTTGAGCCGCTAAATACCCTTTTTAAAGACGAAGTACGCATTATAGGTAAAACTTTAGGCATAGATCCTGCTATATTGGGGAGACATCCCTTTCCGGGACCGGGTTTAGGGATCCGAATCTTAGGCGATATTACGGCAGAAAAAGTGCGCATAATTCAGGAGGTTGATAAAATATTCATTGATGGTTTACGCCAACATGACTTATACAACCAGGTATGGCAAGCGGGTGCGATGTTATTACCTGTGCAGTCGGTAGGCGTAATGGGCGATGAGCGGACCTATGAAAATGTAGTGGCCTTACGAGCAGTTACCAGCGTAGATGGGATGACTGCCGATTGGGCGCATTTGCCTTATGATTTTTTAAGTGAATTATCAAATGAAATAATCAACAGGGTAAAGGGTGTGAATCGGGTAGTGTATGATATCAGTTCAAAACCCCCTGCCACAATTGAATGGGAGTAGTTATGAATATTTGTAAATCAGTAGTAGTTTTTTTCATTGCTGTCAATTGTCAATTATTGATTGTTCATTCATTATATGCACAAACTGACTACCAAAGACAGTACATCAACGGAAAAAATCTTTTTAATGAGCGTAAGTATAAAGAAGCAATGGAGAATTTTAAGCCATTGATTGTTTATGATGCTAATAACTACTTTTCTGAATACGCATCATTTTACTATGCATTGTCTGCCTATCAACAATCTTATTATTCAGTTGCAAAAGACATGTTGCTTCAAGTAAAACAATTGTATCCTAACTGGGATAAAATTGACGAAGTTAATTTTTGGTTGGCGCGTATACATTTTGATGGCAAGGAATATTACAGGGCAATGGCTATACTCAATGCGATTAATAATAAATCTATGCTGGATGATATTGCCGCATTGAAGCAAAATTACTTTAGCCGAGTGAATTCTTTAGAAAGCATTGAAATGCTTCATAAGGAATTTCCTGACGAACTTTCAATTGGCAAGGCCTATGCCAATGCCATACTTAGACAACCTCTTGCAACGCAGGATAGAGAAAAGCTTGACCAGCTTATTAAGAAATTTAAATTACCGAAAGAAGAGTACACAATTGCAGAAGTTCCAAAGTCAGTTAAAAAGGATACTTATAGAGTAGCGGTTCTTCTACCATTTGCGGTAAGTAACCTTCATCCAAGTTTATCTCGAAAGCCTAATCAGTTTGTAATTGATTTTTATGACGGATTGCTCCTTGGATTAGATTCACTCAAGCGCAAGGGGATAACTATTGAGCTGCTTACCTATGATACAGAAAGAAGTGGTAAAACAACAGAAAAGATTTTGCAAAATCCACAGCTCAAACAGGTCGACTTAATTATAGGCCCGATGTACCGCGATCCTATGCGGTTAGTTAATGAATTTGGATTAAAACACAGAATCAATGTAGTTAACCCATTGACTAATGATGGGGAAGTGATAGAGAAAAACCCATTTGCTTTTTTATTTAATCCTTCATATGCAACGCTGGGTATTAAATCGGCCGAATATTTGGCAAGCCTGTCTATCCGAAGAAAAGATTGTATGATTATAAGGGGCGACCAAAAGAAAGATTCTGTTATGGCTGCAAATTTTGAGACGGTTGCAATTGCAAACGAATTAAATATAGTAGCCAATTTAAGTTTCAGAAAGGAGAACTCTCAGCAAATCAGCGATATTTTGTCAACACCAACCGAAATTGATGATAAAAACCGCGCTGTTGATTTCACCTTAAGGCGTGACAGCATTGGTTGTATATTTGTTACCACCGAAGATCCCTTAATTTACATGAAGGTAGTCAGCAGTATTGAGGCGAGGGGAGATTCTGTTTTAGTGATTGGTTCCGAGAATTGGTTAGAGACCGCCACCATCGACTATAGTGCATTTGAAAGACTGGGTGTAAGTTTATTTGCGCCAGGTTATTATAATCAAAATTCGAAATCTTATCAGCGTTTTCAGAGCTTATTCATTCAGAAGTATGGCCGCTTACCTAATGGGTTTTCTCGTAGTGGTTACGAGCAGATGTTGGTATTTGGCAGACTTTTAAATGATTATGGAAATTATTTTCAACATGGATTTGTAAATGAAAGTCGTGTAAATGGGGTTATTTTTTCAGGCGTTGATTATAGCTTTGGGCACGATAGTCACCTTGTTCCAATTATTCAATTTCGCGAAGGCGATTTGAAGGTTGTGAATAAACACCTATAGCGACTAGTGTCGATCGAATTGGAATCCCGAGAAAAGAATATTTTACTTAATGATCATCTTCAAAAGTCATGGTGCTTCCTTGTAGGTAATAAGTACCCTTTGTTACAAACCTAGTTTTTAGTAATTCGGCATTCGGATTAATAATTTCTATCAACTGATCAGATAGTTTTCCGGTATTAAGCAAAACTTTCTCAAAACCACCTTCAGTTTCTTTGAAGAAGAAATATTTGTTTCCTTCCTTTACAGCCGCTGAAAGGGGTAGGGTAAGTTTTTTGCTTCCCTGACTGAAAATATTCGCTTGAAAAACACTGCCCAAAACCAACTCTCTCTCTTCTGATTCATTGATAAGATGTGCGTGAACACTGGTTGTTCTGCTTTCCTGGTCTATTTGCTTTCCTATCAAATAGACTGAAGCAATATAAATTTTGCTTTTGCCCGGAAACTTTACATGAAGTGTATCACCTTCGTTAATAAGCGGAACATCTTTTGCATAAACTTGAAGCTCAACATGAAGGTGATCTCTATCAACTATTTCATAAAGCAGGTCATTGGTCATAACAAGCTTACCAAGGTTTACTTTCATTTGGGTGATGTACCCACTAATGGGGCTTCTCAACTCTAAACGTGTTTGCGGTTGTTGTACCTCTTCAATTTTATTAACGTTGAAACCAATCATGTTTAACTCTGCCTTTGTGCCCTGGTACGTGCTATTAACGGAGAGGTATTCTGACTCAGCTTGTTGTAATTGTTTTAATGAAGAGGCCTCTTGTTCATGCAACTCTTTTTTTCTATCAAACTCAGCCTTTAAAAATGCAAGCCTGCTTTTTAATTCGAGCATTTGTTGCTGCTTTTGAATAAACCCCGGATGCTCTAATACCAGCATCAACTCACCCTTCTTCACATAATCGCCAGGCAAAAATTTGACTTCTTTAGCATAACCATCAATTTTGGTATGTACAGATGCGAGATTTTGGGGAGGAACGTCTACTACGCCTATGCACTCAATTTCCTGGTAAACCATTTGTTCTGAGATGGTACCAAGCTCTATTCCCATTGCTTTGATTTCTTCGGTTGTCATTTCTATAAGGGAATAATTTTCTTCAGCAGTATGTTCATCTGAAGGAGCGCTACAGAAATTAAATAATACAATTGCGATGCTTATTTGAATAATATTTTTCATGCGTTAATAGTTGTTAGTTGGTGTACACATGGCCATTCTATAGTTATTGATTGCTTAAGAATTTGATTTCATTTAGTGTATTTTTCATTCTGAGTAATAACTCAAGATAATTCAGTTCTGCATTTAAGGCTGCCTGCATGTATTGTGCAAAGCGAACATAATCTATCTCGCCCAATTCAAGTTGTAGCTGTGCGCTACGTTTTATTTTTTCTGGTTGCTCTCGGTATTCTTCAAGCTCGGGTATTTCCAGTTGCAGGTCACCCCATTGTTTGATTAATGCTTTCAATCTTGACAAATAGAGTTGTTGTTCAATACTGATTTCTTCTTTAAGAATTTGTGTCATGATATTTTCACGCTGAACATTGGCCCGACTTCTTCCTGCAAAGAGGGGTATTTGAAGTCCGGCTTGCCAACCCTGGAAACCTTTTTCCCCATCCAACGATTGGTTGAAATATCCGGCATACATGTCTGGCAGTAATTCTCTGCGACTGAGTGTCTGCCTGTTTAAGGCAAGCTGTTGCCTTTGCTCTTGTACTTGCTTGATGGCAGGATTTAAGTCCAGTGTTTGTTGTGAAGTAAATAGTTCAATGTGCAGACTATCGACAGGACTGATTTCTGTTTCAATGGCAATAAAGCAAACTTGGCGTAGTAGCGCAATGGACTCTTCAAGTTCTCTTGAATTGATCATTTGGCGTTGTTTACTTTCTGCCAGTTGCAAATCGACAAAACTTTTATCCAGTGCGCCTATGTCTCCACTCTTAAGTTGTGCTTCGGCTTTTCTTTTAATGCTTTCAAATAGATTTACCTGCGCGGTAATGATTTGGTTCCTTTTGTAGTGAAATAACCATTGAGTATAGGCCTGTCTGGCTTGAAAACTTATTTGTTCACTACTCAGTATTTGTCTGTATTCACCCAATTTAATTTCCTGTTTCACAAAATTACTTCGGGTACCGATAGCCAGCGGGTTTTCAATATTCTGGTTGATCTCAATAAAATTATCAGGACCCGGATAATTGATCTGCCCTCTTTGGAAATTGAAATCAAGTGTACCTAGCCCACTGACTTCTTTCTTTCCTGTCTTTGCAAATTCAGTTTCTAAAATCGCTTGTTTTAATACAGGATTTCTTTCGAGTGCCAAAGCTACAGCATCTGCTTCACTTAGTTTTTGCTGCGCCTGGCTTGTTAATGGCAATGCAATCAAAATAAAAACTATCATCAGAGGTTTGCTAACCTTGTTAAGGATTCGCCTTTCTACCAAAAGGTAGATGGCAGGTAAAACAACTAGTGTCAGGAAAGTTGCGCTTATGAGCCCGCCAATAACAACAGTGGCTAATGGACGCTGAACTTCAGCGCCATTGCTTGTCGATAACGCCATAGGAAGGAAGCCAAGTGTAGCTACTATGGTAGTGATCACAACCGGCCTTAACCTATCCATGGCACCTGTTCTTATGCGCTCTAGCAATTCTTTCATTCCTTCTTTCTTTAAGTATTTGATATGACTCATTAAAACAATTCCATCCAAAACAGCAACACCGAATAGTACAATGAAGCCAATACCTGCGGATATACTAAAGGGCATATCTCTTATATACAATGCCAGAATACCGCCTATTGCGGAAAGGGGCACAGCCATGAAAATCATCAGCGATTCTTTAATGGAATTGAAGGCTGTGTATAGTAAAAACAAAATAAGGAGCAATGCAACAGGCACAGCGATAAGTAATCTTGTTTTGGCGCTTTCCAGATTTTCAAATTGCCCTCCGTACTGAATGTAATAACCTGCGGGAAGTTTGAGTTGACTTTTTAATTTTTGCTCAATTTCATCTACCAGACTGGCAATGTCCCGGTTTCTTACATTGATGCCAACGTTGATTCTTCTTCGTGTATCTTCCCTGGTTATCTGGTTTGGTCCCTCTTCCCGACTTACTATTGCTACTTCGCTTAAGGGAATACTTCTGTTGCCGGATGGTAGGGGGATGTAAAGATTATTAATATTTAATTTCTCTCTAAAATCTTCATGTAGTCGAACAACCAGTTTAAATTGCCTTTCACCTTCAAAGACAATTCCTGCGCCCTCTCCGGCAATAGCAGCACGCAGACTGGTATTGAGAGTATTGATATTAATTCCATACTGCGCTATTTTTAATCTGTCGTAAGTGATAATGATTTGTTGCAAGCCTTCGGTTTGTTCTACTTTAACATCACTTGCTCCGGGTATTTCCTCAATTATATTTGCTGCCCTATCTGCAAGTAGCTTTAGCTCATGAAGATCATCACCAAAAATTTTTACACTAATGTCGGATTTAACCCCTGTCATTAACTCATTGAAGCGTAATTGTATGGGTTGTGTGAACTCAAATGAAGCGCCTATTAGCACTTCTAGTTTCTCTTTCATCTTATCTGCAAGGGCTTCCCTATTTGTTGCGCTCACCCAACTTTCTTTTTCCTCCAGCACGATCATGATATCAGCCTCTTCAATGCCCATTGGATCAGTTGGTATTTCAGCTGTCCCGATTTTAGATATTACGTGTTTTACTTCTGGAAAATTTTCTAAGAGAATTTTTTCAGCAGCAGAAGCGGTTTGAATACTTTCCTCCAATGAACTGCCGGGTTGGATACTCATTTGCATGGCAAGATCACCCTCTTCAAGGGTAGGAATAAAGACCGACCCCATGCGGTTAAAAAGAAGCAATGTTCCAAAAAGGACAGCAATGGCAAAAACAATAACAGCTTTTGGAAATGCGAGGGCTTTATTTAGTACAGGTAAATAAATCTTTTTTAAAAGGGCAACAAATTTTTTCGAGATGGCGTTATCAGGTGTGACTACCTTTGGCATACTTAGTGAAAGCGCAACAGGCACATACGTAATACTTAAAATAATCGAACCAAGGATAGCAAAGCCAAGTGTTTGTGCCATGGGCCTGAACATTTTTCCTTCAATGCCTTCTAATGTATAGATAGGTACAAAAACCACGAGAATGATCAAAACACCAAAAGCAGCGGCCTGGTAAATACGTGAAGTAGAAGTTTCTATGGCTTGATCTAGTTCGGCCTTGCTCAGACTTTTTCCCAGGTAGCCTACTGCAATAAAATGCAGAAAGGCCTCAACAATAATTACGGCTCCATCAACTACAATTCCAAAATCAATGGCACCGAGAGACATCAAGTTGGCCGATACATCAAATACATACATCCCAATTAGTGCAAACATCATGGATAATGGAATTACCGATGCTACTATAAGGCCTGCACGTACATTACCAAGTATCAATACCAATACAAGAATTACAATGATGCCACCCTCAATCAGGTTGCGGCTAACGGTTTGAATGGTTTTGCCTACAAGTACTGAGCGGTCGAGGTAGGGATAAATGTCAAGGCCCTCAGGTAAAGATTTTCTTACTTGTTCAATTCTTTTTTGTACATGAGAAATGGTTTGAGATGAATTGGCACCTTTTAACATCAATGTAATGCCACCAACTACTTCGCCCTTTCCATCCATAGTCATTGCCCCGTAGCGCTTGGCGTTTCCAAATTTTATCTCTGCAACATCTCTCACCAAAACAGGCATGCCATTATTATGCTTGATCACAATTTGCCTGACTTCATCAAGGTCTTTTATAATCCCTTCCGTACGGATATAGTAGGAGTAATGCTCATCTTCTATATAACTCGCTCCGCTGTTTTGATTATTGAGTTCGAGCGCAATTAGCACTTCCTGAATAGTAGTATTGGCTGACTGCAACAAAAGCGGATTTACTGCCACTTCGTATTCTTTTAAATAGCCACCGAAACTACTTATGTCAATTATGCCTGGTATACCACCAAGTTGTCGTTTCACAAGCCAGTCTTGTATGCTGCGTAGGTCCATGGCATTGTACCATTCTTCATAGCCAGGTTTTTTTACGATTACATATTGATAGATTTCACCTAATCCTGTAGTAATAGGCATCAGTTCAGGCTTTCCCATATAATGCGGAATATTTTCTGAGACCATATCCAGTTGTTCTTTTACTAACTGACGGGCATTAAGTGTGGGTACATTATCCTTAAAGACTATGGTAATTACTGATAGTCCATAACGTGAAATAGACCTTACTTCAATCACATTCGGTAAATTCCTCAAGCCCATTTCTACCGGATAGGTTATAAATTTTTCAATTTCCTGCGGGCTTAATGCTGGAGAGACCGTTACTACTTGCACCTGGTTGTTGGTGATATCGGGCACTGCATCAAGTGGAATATTATTTAATGAATACAAACCACCACCAATCAAAGTCATGATGAGTATCCCTATAATAAGTTTATGCCTCAGTGAGAGTGCAATGATTTGCCTGAAAAGCATGATAAAATGTTTGGTGTTAAAAATGATTTATGGCAACTGATAGCAAAAGATGCTAGGCCATAGCGGGTGGTGCCCGTAATGATTGGAACAGATGGTAGTCTTGCGGAGGGCTCAGAATTAACAAGTCTGCAAACGCTTCACTAGTTAAACTACTTGTAAAAGCAATTTTTTGTGGGATAATGGCAACTGAATACGTAAGCTGATCAATGGCACTGGATAGGTGATAATTGAATTTTGTTTGACTGGCTTCTTCAAGATGATTGCAGCCTAAGTCTACCTGAAATACTTTTTGCAGAAGGCCGGTCCTTTGTGGAATCGAATTTTTCATGAACAAGCCATCATCTTCGGGGCCTGCATGATGCGTATGTGGCGTAAAATTGTGCAGCATTAACAGGCTGCAGGCAAGTACAAGTATTCCGTTTTTAAGCCCTGTAAGCATAATCAAAAGTAAAAAATTCTCTGGTTTTTAGCTTATCCTTTTGATAAATGCCTATAAATTGATTTTTAAGGTTTATTTTAGCTAAAACTTACCTGAGGGGTATTTTTTTCATTATTGAATGAAGCAATTAATAGCACTTTGCTTATTTTTAATTCGAACATCAAACACCCAATTTGTGGATAGAAAATATTTACTGCTAACTGTTTTACTAAGCACTTATTTAATCGGGTTTGCCCAGGAAAGAGACGATAAGGCCGGGATAGCTTTTGAAGAGTTGTATGATGAACCTTACGCTATTAATAAGCTTTTTGTTCAGTTTCAGCCGTTTTATGGTGAAATGTTTGTAACCAATGTTAATGCGGGTTTTGGACTAGAGGCGCATTACTACTTTGAGGATAAAGCCAACTTTCAGGCAAGCTTTAGGAAAACCTACGGACAACGTTTTTATGATTTCAATCGAGACCTCTCCATTAAAAACAGTAATGTAAGTAATGATGCAAGTTCTTTCGGGTATTTTGAATTAGGGGGTACCTATCATGTTAAAGACTTTGAGACCAGGGGCACAACCAAAATGTTACTGTATAGAAAAAGTTACTCGAAAAATCGTTGGGCTTCAAGGGTACCATTGTATGCTGATATCCCTAGTAAACTTAGACAAATTTATGGTGCAAGAGCAGGTGGAATTTTTTGGAATTCCAGTGCCGACATTAATCGTGCGTTAAGTTCACAGGGTTTAACCAATTCTGCGCTATTGGATGCAAATGGTAATGCTTTACCACTCACGTATCAGGATGAATTTGGTCGTGAACAAGATGTGAGTGTTTTTAGCAACGTCTATTCAAAAGGTTTATATGTCGGAGCTTCGCTAACGCGTATAAGAAACATTGCAGTAAGTATTGATAATTACGAGGGCGCAATAGATGATATGATCTTTAATGCGTTTCTTGATGTGTTGATTTCTCCGGCTGTTAGTGTAGACGATGTATTCTATCAGAATGTTTCTTACGCAACAGATGTGCTTAATTTGAAAAAAGTTGGCATGCGTGCAGGCATTGAAGGGAGATTTAACAGGGCCTTGGCCTGGGCCTATGGTGCTGAAATAGGGTACAGACCAAGCTTTGAGGGGCGCTCATTTTATACCATGTTTAAAATAAGCTTCCCGGTTTTCAGTTCTAATCTTGATAACAAAGTTGAATCATTCGGCAAATAATAATATTAACCTAAACCCGTAATTTAATGGAGGTCAGTTTTTGCTGACCTCCGCTTTTTATGGATATCCTCATTAAGAATATTAAAGGACTTGTACAGGCGCGGGAGATTTCTCCTCCGTTTGTCGCTGGTAGTGATATGGCTGTGCTGCCAATGTTACAGGATGCTTACCTGCTAATCGATAAAGGGAAAATACATGCTTTCGGAAAGCAAACTGAAATGCCAAAGGTTAATGCCGATAGGATAATAGATGCAAGAGATCGCTTCGTATTTCCTGGATTTGTTGATTCACATACCCACCTTGTTTTTGCCGCAAGTCGTGAAGAGGAGTTTGTCATGAAAATCAAAGGGCTTAGTTATCAACAAATTGCTGCCAAGGGTGGGGGCATACTAAATTCTGCGCGGAAGCTTCAGCGAAGTTCTGAGGATGAATTACTTGAAAGTGCCTTACTACGATTGGATGAAGTAATAGCACAAGGCACTGTTGCTATAGAGGTTAAAAGTGGTTATGGTTTAACTACTGAAGACGAGCTGAAAATGCTTCGAGTGGCCAGAAAGCTTAGCAAGTTAAGATCAGTTCCTGTACGCACAACTTTTTTGGGTGCTCACGCTGTTCCTGAGGGGATTGCAAAAGAAGATTATATAAAGAAAGTTATTGAAGAAATGATTCCGGCAGTTGCTGCCGAAAAGTTGGCCGATTATATTGATGTGTTTTGCGAAGAGGGATTCTTTTCCAGGGAAGAGACGGTACGGATTGTTGAGGCCGGAAAACAGCAGGGTATGAAACCGCGTATCCATGCCAATCAATTAAATCGTTCAGGTGGAGTGCAGGCAGGAATTGAAACAGCCGCCATAAGTGTTGACCATCTCGAAAATATCGGACAAGAGGAAATCAATGCATTGTTGAGCAGTAATGTAATGCCTACTGCTTTGCCTGGTGCTGCCTTTTTTCTTCGTTTACCTTATGCGCCTGCAAGACAAATGATTGATGCAGGCTTGCCTTTGGCCATTGCATCTGATTATAATCCGGGCAGTGCACCCAGTGGTAACATGCACACTGTGATTGCATTGGCTTGCATAGGTATGCGCATTACACCAGAAGAGGCTATTAATGCGGCAACAATTAATACAGCGAGGGCGCTTGAGTTAGAGAATGATTATGGCAGCATCACTCCGGGTAAGGTGGCCAGTATATTTATTACTAAACCCATGCCTTCTGTAGCCTTCTTTCCTTATGCATTTGGTTCTCAGTTAATAGAGCAGGTAATTCTGCAAGGGAAGGACATAATCAGTACTACTTCAAAATAAAGATTAGTTTTTCCTGACTTCAGTACTAAAACTTATTTCTGACTTCAGGCTTGATGCTACCGAACAATACTTTTCTATGGCGAGCTTTGTCACCTTGTAAAGGTCTTCTTCTGTGGTATCAGGAGAAATCAGTACGAATTTGCAATGTATTTTTTTGAAATAGCGAGGTGGTTCTTCATTTCTTGTTCCTTCAGCTTCAATTGTTAAATCTGTAACTGTTTTTCTCTTTTTTCTAAGCATCAACACTACATCAACAGCAGCACAGGCATTGAGTGCAGATAGCAGTATTTCAACCGGAGATTGATTCAGCTTAACCGAAGGTTGACGCATATCAATACGTACAGTATTTCCATTCTCATTTACTGATTCGTAAACCTCATCCTCTATAAATTTTGTTAGAATTTTCATTCGGATAAAATATTAATCTTTAAAATTATTGTAATACAAGAATAAGTACTTAAAGCTCAATTTTGATTATTATTGATCGAAATTTTTATTAATGGATTCAATTCAACTTGAACAGAAGCTGAGAGCAGCTATACGTGATGTGCCTGACTTTCCGAAACCGGGTATTCTTTTTAAAGACATAACACCTATTTTAAAAGATGCTGTGTTGAGAACAGAAATTTTAGATTGCATATCCCATCACTTTGTAAATCATAAGATAGATGCCATAGCAGGCATTGAAGCCAGGGGGTTTATCTTTGGAAACTCCATTGCCGATCGGCTAGGATTACCATTTTTGCCCATACGTAAATCCGGCAAATTGCCTTTTAAGACAGTTGCACAGGCGTATGAGTTAGAATATGGTACAGCCAATATTGAGATACACGAAGATGCTATTCAGCCCGGATGGCGTATACTAATTCATGATGATTTATTAGCCACCGGTGGAACGGCAGTTGCTGCAGGACAATTGGTACAAAAATTGGGTGGGGAAATTGCAGGTTTTTCCTTTTTGATTAAGCTCGGGTTTTTACCTGGGTATAGCATTCTGGAGAGTGAGTTTAAGATTTCAGCACATGTGCTGGTAAATTATTGATAAACTTAAATGGAAAAGGCTTGTTATAATTTATATGATTGAATCTAGTACCATACCGGTTTTTCCACTATCCATTCTGCCCATCCCAGGTGAGCTTGTGCCTTTGCATATTTTTGAGCCCAGGTACAAACAACTACTTGATGATGTGGCCGCTAAAGACATAGCTTTTGGAATTTATTATTCCAACAACTCGAATACAGGTAAACTCGGTTCTTTAGTAAAGCTTGAAAGTATTATTAAGAAATATCCTGGCGGAGAGTCCGATATCATTGTCAAATGTGTGGATATGTTTAACCTGCTTCACTTTTTTAAAGAAATGAGCAATAAAATGTACCCAGGGGGAGTAGTCGATTTCTGGAACGTAGATATGGATGTTAAAGTTGACGATGATCTTGAAGATATTTTCAAACAATATATGTTAATGCGAAACATCACGGAGTCGCCAAACAGTTTGAATGTTTACCAGATTGCCAATGAGCTTAATCTTGATTTTACAGAGAAAATGAAGTTCATTTATCTCAGTGATGAGAAGAAGCTGGACTATCTTTATAAGCGAATTGAGTACAACAAAAAAATTATTGAGCACGAACAGAAAAGCAAAGATATTTTTTACTTAAACTAAAAACAAAAAGGCCATGCAATGCATGGCCTTTTTGTTAGAGATTATTTTAATTAATCATCGTTTCCAGACTCGGCTTTAGATTTTGCTTTGGCAAAATCTCCAGCTTTGATCATTGACATATTTTCAAGCTTGATATGTGCTTTCATTGCATTATTTATTTCGGCAGCAGTTAGGGCACCTACTTTTTCATCAAGCTCCTTTTCGCGTTCCATGGTGCGTCCCAAAAATAGATTGTTACTTAGCATACTGGCAACTGATCGGTCTTGTGCACGGCCAACTGATCGGTTTTGTAACCAACCTGACTTTGCAGCAGCAACTTCCTCTTCAGTAAAACCTTCTGTAAGCACTTTTTCTATTTCTTCTTTGAATGCAGCCTCCAGCCTTTCAACATTTTCCGGGGCATAAATGGCATAACCCTGGAAACTGGCAATATTGTCTATACTGCCTGCACTAAAACCAGAACCTACTCCATAGCTGATACCTTCTTTCTGACGTATCCTGGTAGCAAGTCTGGAATTGAGGAAGCCACCACCCAACATAAAATCGCCAAGAACTAATGCAGGATAGTCAGCATGCTGATCGTTTAATTCGAATTGCTGTATTGCCAAAAAGAATGCATTTGCTTTATCCGGTGTTTCTATGTTTTCATTTAATGGACTCACATTTTTAATTTTTCCGGCAAGGCGGGTATAATTTGCAGGACTCTTCCAATCGCCAAATAGATTATTGAGGAGTGCTTTTGTTTCATCTGCATCGAAATCTCCTACAATGGCCATAGTTGTACCACTGGTAGCCCCATAGAAGTCTTTATAGAATTTTTTGACTTCATCTAATTTCAAGGCATTTATTGCAGCAATTGACTCATCAAAGTCTTCGGCATAACGAGGGTCTCCTTTTGGATAAGGATTCAGGTATTTTGAAATCCTGATAGATGCTTTTGAAGTAGGCTCACTTCTTTGTGATTCGATACCCGTGATTTCTTCTAGCTTCAGTTTTTCAAATTCCTCCTCCGGGAAAGATGGATCTCTAAGTACATCTCTCACCAGCTTTAACACTTCAGCAAAATTCTCTCTTGTGGTTTCAATAGAAACGTTTAAGCTGGAGGCACTTCCAAAAATGCCGACATTAGCTTTCAATCTGTCAAACTCATCTTTGATCTGTTCACGTGTCATTTTGCTGGTTCCCTTATTAAGCATTCTGGCAGTATATGATCCTGCCTTGCCTTTATTCATCAGGCTCTTTTCATCGCCAATTCTGAATGCCAGGTTTAACTGAACCGACTCACCCCTGGTTTTCTTGGGAAGCATGGCCAACTTAATGCCATTATCAAGGCTTGTTTTTGTAGCACGGGCTTCAATGTTTTCTGGTGAAGGATCAAACTCTTCACCCATGGCAATAGTTTGTGTACCCTTATAGTCTTTCACCAGTGCCTCTACATCGACATCTTCAGGGATTTCAGTTCGGTCTGGCTTTTCTGTTGGTATGAACTGACCGATGGTTCTGTTGTCGGCTTTAAGGTAATGCTTGGCAACACGAAGCACATCTTCGGGTGTAACTTCTTTTATTCTATCTCTTGACAAGAAAAGCAAACGCCAGTCTCCCGTACCTATTGATTCGCTCAATTGCAAACCAATATTTTCTGAAGAGTTAAAAGACAGTTCGATTCGTTTTAATAGTTCATTTTTAGCGCGGTCTACCTCTTCTTTACTTGGAGGATTAGTGGCTACTTCATCGATAGCCTTCAGCATTGCGATTTTGGCTTCTTCAAGAGATTTTTCTTTTGGCACCTCTGCGAAAGCCAAAAGAATACCGGGTTCTTTCCATTGAAATGAGTAGGTAAATGTTGTTCCTGCCTTTTTAGTATCAATAAGTGCTTTGTATAGTCTTCCTGAAGGCGAGCTACCTAACACAGTACTCAATACTTCGATGGCTGCATAATCAGGATGTGCACCAGAGCTTATCTTATACCCGGCACCAACCCACTGTGTATCTCCAACACGTTTTACAGTTACTACTCTTTCTCCATCTTGCACGGGGTCTCTCG
>CAZVFM010000046.1:0-13130 GCA_964626095.1 uncultured Roseivirgaceae bacterium
TGTTTGGTAAGGACGCTGCTGAGTCATTTATATTTTTAACAGCAAATCCATTTATTGCGCTTTTCATCGGGTTGTTAATGACGGCCATATTGCAAAGTAGTTCCAGCAGTACAGCCATTATAGTTGCTGCAGTTGCATCTGGCACAATTACCTATCAGGATGCCATTCCGATGGCCATGGGTGCGAATATTGGCACCACGCTGACAAGTACAATTGTAGCATTGGGCTTCATCACAGATAAGGCAGAGTTCAGGCGCGCGTTGGCTGCAGGAACTGTACATGATTTTTTTAACATAATTACTGCTTCTATTCTTTTTCCGCTGGAGTATTATTTTGGTGTTCTATCAGGGGCAAGTGCTTATATAACGAATGTATTCTTTCCTGAGCAATCAAGTGGAAGCGATTGGTATTTTGGTCTTAATGTATTTGGCAATTTCTTTTTGAAAAAATGGATACTTGCTGTTATTCCTGGAAATTTTTTATTGGTTGTGGTATCTGCACTTCTACTTTTCACTTCAATCTGGATTTTGTCGAGGTTAATCTATAAAATTTTGATTGGAGACTCGGTAAATAAGCTCCGAAAATTTATTTTCAAAAACCCGCTAAAATCATTTTTCTGGGGCACAGCAGTAACAGCTGCAGTGCAATCTAGTTCAATTACAACCTCCTTGATCGTTCCGCTTGTTGCTACAAAGCGAGTAAAATTAAGTTCGGCAATGCCATTTGTGCTTGGCGCTAACCTGGGCACTACCATAACCGCATTGCTGGCAGCGCTTATAAAGTCACAAGCAGCAATTAGTCTTGCCTTTGCTCACATTTTGTTCAATGTATTTGGCATTATTCTATTTCTAACTTTTGATGCAACGCGGAGTTTATTGGTAAATATTGCCAAGGCATTTGGAAAGCTAACCATTAAATTCAGGTTGGTGGGGTTTCTCTATATCGTGGTGGTATTTTTTATGATTCCGTTTTCTTTGATCTACTTCAATAAAGATGCTACAATTATTCATGAACTTAATTATGAGCGGCATGATTACAACAAAAATGAAGTAGAGGAATTCCAGGTGATTTCAAAATCGTTTAATAACAAACGATTAGGTGAATGGCAAATTTCAGGCTATGATGAGTATGATGAGGCCCTGGGCATTGTTAACTCTGTTTACAGGAAGAGAAATGTATTATTTTTCAATAATGAAGTTTATCTTATCAATAGGGAAGGTTATTGCTGGGATGATCAGGAAGGAGACGAGAAATTTGAAATTTGTATTGGCGAAATAATCTCTACTTATACCCTTCCTAAGGGCCAAAACATTGATTCTGTTTATGTATATGAAAAAGTATTTTACAACTTGGCCGTTGTTGATTCCATTAAAATATTTAAATACATAAGTCCTGTTCAAAACCTTTTGGTAAAAAAAGAGAGATTTGATAAGAGCGGTAAACTTATTTATAAGGAAGAACTGCAATCCTTTATTAAAAAATAAGGCCTATTCTGGTTATATTGCACGAAAGTTTTCAGGATGCTGGGCTCAGGGATATTAAAATTACTTAAACTGGATTCTCTTTTTGAAAGCCTCTCTGCTTATGTTGAAGCGCGAATTACTTTGATTAAGCTAGAGGTGAAAGAAGAGATCGCAGGCGTAATGGCGCGCGCCTTAATGGCGCTTATGCTTCTTTTTATTTTTTCTATGTTTTTTCTCTTTTTAAATTTAGGTATAGCCCTTTACCTTAATGGATTATTTCAGGAGTATCCTTATATGGGATTTATTGTAGTATCTGGATTTTACTTGCTGGTTCTTTTTATTTTAATCATTCTAAGAAAAACCATTGGTTTAGATAAGATCATTGAAGATAAAGCCGTTGAAATACTTCAAAAGAAAGGAGAAGAGAATGCACAAGAGTAGTATAGAAAAGGAAAGACGAAAAGTTATGCACGAGGCAAAAGCGCATAGAGAAGAAATGGAGGAGGAGTTTGATCAACTCACCGCCAAAGCCGAACAAGCGTTTACTACAGCACTCATCATTGGCGGGGTGCTTACCTTAGGTTATTTCATGTCCAAAAAATTCTTTTCAGGAACTTCTAAAAAGAAAAAAGTTAGAATCAATAAAAAATCAAAGCCAATTAAACAAAATGATGATTACGAAGAAGATGAAGTTGAAGAGGCATCATCAAATGATCTTATCTCTAGAATTGGCGAATCATTATTAAATCAGGCTACAGCTATCTTACTTGAGCTGGCAAAGGAAAAGCTGATTGAATTTTTACAATCTCAACAATCAAAAACTAATGAGGGAAATACTTCAAAGTCTAATCAGTAAAAAAAAGGCTGGAATGAAGTCGCTTGCCGTACTTATTGATCCGGATAAGATTGATGAGATTAATCAATTGCAGAGACTGGTAAATCTTGCCAGCGAGAATTATGTTGATTTCTTTTTTATTGGAGGAAGTTTGGTTACATCACAGAATATGGCCGAGCTTATCAAGTTCCTTAAGGACAATAGCTCAATACCCGTGATAATATTTCCCGGGAGTAATATACAAGTCGACCTAAGTGCCGATGCCATTTTATTTCTTTCGTTAATATCGGGCAGAAATCCCGAATTGCTGATAGGCCAGCATGTTGCAGTAGCCCCGCTACTGAAAAACAGCAAGCTTGAAATTTTACCAACGGGTTACTTATTAATTAATTCAGGTGTCGCTACTTCTGCGGCCTACGTAAGCAATACGGTTCCCATTCCCGAGGATAAACACACCCTTGCTGCCTGTACCGCAATGGCTGGCGAAATGCTGGGGCTTAAATTAATTTATCTTGATGCAGGTAGCGGTGCTGAGCGTCCCGTCTCACAAAAGATGATCAGTACGGTTAGAAAATCAGTTAATGTTCCTTTAATTGTTGGCGGAGGAATAGATACCGTACACAAGGCAACAGTTGCTCTTGATGCCGGGGCCGATCTTATTGTAGTTGGAAATGCACTGGAGAAAGATCCGGATTTAATTTCAGAAATAGCGGATCGTGTTTATGACAGAAATAAAAGCACGAAAATGTAACTAGGGCTTATTGTAATAATTCCCTTGCAATTACCATTCGCTGTATTTCTGAGGTTCCCTCGTAAATCTGAGTGATCTTGGCATCACGCATCAAGCGTTCAACGTGGTATTCTTTCACATAACCATAACCGCCATGTATTTGCACCGCTTCACTGGTAACTTTTTGTGCTATTTCAGATGCATAAAGTTTGGCCATGGCCGCAGCCTTTACAAAATCCTTTCCTTGATCTTTTAAATACGCGGCTTTAAAAATCAATAAGCGGGCAGCATCAATCATGGTGGTCATCTCAGCAAGTTTAAATTGTATGGCTTGATGCTGACTTATAGTTTTTCCAAACGCCTTTCGTTCTTTAGCATATTGAAGTGCAAGTTCAAAAGCACCAGAAGCAATTCCTAAGGCTTGTGCAGCTATGCCAATGCGCCCCCCATTTAAAGTGTTCATAGCGAAAGTGAAACCAAAACCATCATTACCAATACGATTTTGTTTGGGGACTTTGACATCGGAAAACATCAATGAATGTGTATCAGAACCACGGATGCCCATCTTGTCTTCTTTTTTACCAACAACAAATCCCTCCATTTCTTTTTCAACAATCAGGCAGTTAATTCCTTTATGTCTTTTTTCCGGATCGGTTTGTGCCATTACCAGGCATACACTTGCGTGATTTCCATTGGTGATCCAGTTTTTTGTTCCGTTTAATAAATAGTAATCCCCTTTATCCTCAGCGGAGGTACGTTGACTGGTGGCATCAGATCCAGCCTCTGGTTCAGACAAACAGAACGCACCCAGGATTTCGCCCTTCGCCAGTCTTTTCAGGTACTTCTCTTTTTGTTCTTCTGTTCCAAATTGTTCAAGCCCCCTACAAACCAGCGAGTTATTAACAGACATGACCACAGAGGCGGAGGCATCGACTTTAGATATCTCTTCCATTGCAAGTACATAAGAAATAGAATCCATGCCACCACCATTGTATTTGGGGTCAACCATCATTCCCATGAAGCCCAACTCTCCCATCTTTTTGATTTGTTCCATCGGAAATTTTTGGTGGGTATCACGTTCAATTACCCCCGGCAACAACTCAGTTTGTGCAAAATCTCGTGCTGCTTGTTTTACGGCTAATTGTTCTTCAGTAAGTTGGAAATTCATGAATATTGATTTATCTGGTATTTAACAAAAGAGCGGCCTGAGTGATTAGCTCAGGCCGTAAAAATATATTAGTAATTTTGAATGCCACGCTTTATGGCCGAGTTTTTACAATAAAGAATTAATCTCTTCGGCCGAGGAAAATCATTACCCAGTACATCAAAGAGGCCAATGCGGCAATGGCAGCAACTATGTAAGTCATGGCGGCCCATTTAAGTGCGTCTTTAGCCATATCGTATTCAGAAGAATTGACAATCCCTCTTTGCTGCACCCAAGCCAGGGCGCGTTTACTGGCATCAAATTCAACAGGTAAAGTTATGAGCGCGAATAGCGCAAATACTGAATAACATCCAATAATTACCAAGATGGCGACATCAAAACTGAACAAACCTTCTATTGCAAATGCACCAAATATCATGGCAAAGAAAATAATGTTCATGATTCTTGAAGTTAAATTTTGTACCGGTACCATAGCCGAGCGAAGCTCCAACATAGCATAGGCCGTTGCGTGCTGAACGGCATGTCCGCATTCATGCGAGGCAACTGCCGCGGCTGCAGCATTTCTTCCGTCAAACACTTCAGAGCTTAGGCTTACCGTTTTAGTGGCAGGATTATAATGGTCGGTTAGTTTACCGTCAACCCGCGTAACCTTCACATCTGTAAGCCCATTGTCGGCAAGCATAAGTCTTGCAATTTCTGCACCGGTTAAATTTTTACTAAGTGGGGTTTGGGAGTATTTAGCAAACTTGCTTTTCAATCTTGAGCTCACAATCCCTCCGATAATCATAAAAATTACACCAATTACTATTATTCCCATATCAGTTCTTTTTAGATTCTATTATTTTATTAATAATATTCGTTGTCGAATATCCCGGCACAAAATCAATGGTTTTGATGGTGCCTCCATACTTTTTAACAACATCTGCACCAACAATATTTTCTGCCAAATAGTCACTTCCCTTTACTAAAACATCGGGTAAAATTTCAGAAATAAGTTCCAAAGGAGTATCCTCATCAAATAAAACAACCGCATCGATAAACTGAAATGCAGCCAATATTCGAGCGCGGGAATGTTGGTCTTGTAGCGGTCTTTCGGGCCCTTTAAAGCGGCTAACCGAGTCATCAGTATTTAAGCCTAATATAAGTTTATCGCCCAAAGCCCTGGCTTTTTCCAGATAATCGACATGGCCCAGGTGCAATAAATCAAAACAACCATTTGTGAATACCACCTTTTGTCCAGCTAATTTCCATAACTGAACCAATTTGACAGCTTCTTGCCTTGTCAGGATTTTATTTGCGCTTGCCATTTAATCAGGATGAAACTTGCAATCAAAGATAGGGCTCCAAAAATTACCAAAACAAAGCTTTGCCAGGCATGAAATATAAAAGTAAAGGCAACCGCTCTTGATTCAGGTATGGTATATAATCCAATTAAGGCCAAAGGCAACAAAACATGGTAAGAACCAGCTCCTCCCGGAAGCGGTATAGCCATTGCCAGAATGCCAACAGAGAAAATCACCAATACACCGCCCCAACCCAGACTTGCAGTTTCAGGAAATGCCATTAAAACCAGCTTGGTCATGAAGAGGTATAGTATCCAGATAGAAAGCGTATGCACTAGAAATAACCATTTCCTTTTTAACATAAAAAATGACATTAGCCCGGTCCGGAAACCCATCCAAAAGCGTCTTAGTTTTGACTTGAACTTTACCGAGCGGGAAAGCAGGTAAAGTATTATGCCAAGAATGGCCGAAGTAATTAGTACAACCCAAAGTATTCTCATACCAGAAAATTCAATAGAGGCATTGTTTTCCAGAAACTGTGTAAACAGATTGATAATGGTTTGCCATTCCAACAATAAAGTCAGTACAAAAACGAGAAGCATGCATAGAAAATCGAAAGCACGCTCTGTAACAACCGAACCGAGGGAAACTTCAACAGGTGTTTTATCCAACTTATATAAGTTGTAGCATCTGGAAAGTTCGCCTCCTCTAGGTATGGCGAGATTAACCAGGTAGCCGATCATAAGTGAATAAAAAGTTCTGATAAATGAGGAGGGATGCATACTTGCCTGTAAAAGCATTCTCCAGCGTTCGGCCCTTACGGCATGACTAATCATTGCGACAACCGCCATGTTTAGCATAAAAAACTTATCAGATTCTTTCCAGGTGTTTAACAACAGTGCCCATACATCAAGCCCTTCATCTGAGCTGACCATTTTTCTCAGGGCAAGCCATAACAAAAACACGGTAATACCGAGAATGAATACATATTGTAAAAAGGCCTTAATTTTCGAGGCCATATATTTAGTTTAGGTGATTGTGTGGATTAGGAAAAATTATGCTAGGCCTAAATTTTTTTGCTTCTTCAAAATCTATTAGCGCATAGGAAATGATGATAACCACATCGCCCACCTGGGCTTTTCTTGCTGCAGGTCCATTTAGACATACCATCCCACTCTTCGATTCGCCTTTGATTACATATGTTTCAAGACGTTCACCATTGTTCAAATTAACGACCTGAACTTTTTCTCCTTCTAAAAGATTGGCAGCCTTCATGAGGGCCTCATCAATGGTAATACTTCCCACATAGTTCAATTCAGCTTGTGTAATTTTTGCGCGATGAATCTTTGACTTAAGTACTTCAATTTGCATGGATCAATTTTTTACAAACATATTATCAATTAGCCTGACCTCCCCAACATAAGCGGCTATACACAATACCGGCTCAGAGGCTTTCTGAATGCTATCAACGGGAACGAGGCCAGAAAATTCCAATAATTCAAAATATTCCAATTCAACCTGTTGATTGCTGCAGATATCTTGAACAGCCTTTTTGATTTCAAAGAACTCCTTGCCATTCAGTAAGGCATCTTTAGCAAAACTCAGGCCCTGAAATAGGGTAGTTGCCCTAATTCTTTCTTCGTTGTTTAGCCGCATGTTTCTTGATGACATCGCCAGGCCGTCAAACTCCCTAACTGTTGGAACTATGCTTATATTGATGTTAAAGTTTAAATCGTTGACTAATTTTTGAATAATTAGGCATTGTTGCAGGTCTTTTTGTCCAAAAAAGGCCCAATCCGGAGAGATAATATGGAATAGTTTGCTAACAATAAGTGCCACGCCACTAAAGTGTCCGGGTCTGTGTTTTCCTTCCAATATGAGGTCCAAACCGCTAAAACCAATGCTAATCGAAGGCTGTTCTGCGTATAGTTCAGTATCCGAAGGACAGAAAAGAACGTCACAACCCGCATCAGCAAGTGTTTTGATATCAGCGTCAAGGGTTCTGGGGTAGTTCTCAAGGTCGGAGCGGTTGTTAAACTGGGCCGGGTTAACATAAATTGAGCAAACAGTGAAATTAGTCTTTTGTTGGGAGGCATTAATTAATGCCGAATGTCCGGCATGTAAGGCGCCCATCGTGGGCACAAATCCTATTAATTTATCTGGAGCCTTTGATTCAATCAAAAATGCCCTTAATGGGGCTATTTCCCTAAAAATTTGCATGTACGAAAGGCTCAGCCAAGGGGGTCAAATATAAAAGGGCTTTTGGGTTTTCCTTGAATTCGGGGCCAAATTTTTGTACTTTTGTGCCTTCATTTCCGTTTACCCAAAATTTTAGTTTATGTCAAAAATCCGAATACTATACGTAGCCAGTGAGATTGATCCCTTTTTACAAACTTCTGAAGTGGCCAAATTGGTGAGGAAACTACCTCAGGCCATGCAAGAACGAGGCATGGAAATTAGGATACTTGTACCCCGGTTTGGAATTATTAACGAGAGAAAGAACAGGTTACATGAGGTGGTGAGGCTATCGGGAATTAATATTTCTGTTGGTGACGAGGAAAAACCACTGACCATTAAAGTTGCATCAATACCCAACGCCAAATTGCAAGTTTACTTTATTGATAACGAAGACTACTTCCATCGTAAGTCTGTATTCCATGATAAGGAAAACAGATTTTATGCAGACAATGATGAGCGAGCTATTTTCTTTTGTAAAGGTGTAATTGAAACTGTTCGCAAATTAGGATGGGCACCTGATGTAGTGCATTGTAATGACTGGATTACTAGTTTCATTCCATTGTATTTGAAAACTACTTATAAGAATGATCCTTTGTTTAAGAATACTAAAACTGTATTCAGCTTGTACGACAATGCTTTCAGCTTCAAATTCAAGAATGATTTGATGAATAAAGTGAAGATGATTGATATTGAAGACAGCATGTTAGGTAATTTGAAGACAGCCGACTACGAAGGCTTTATTAAGTTAGGCATGGAATTTTCTGACGCAGTAATAGCTGCAAATGATCACAAAAAATTAGATCCTATGCTTAAAGCTGTAAAGGAAAAGAAAGTTGAAAAGATAATTGAAGACGATAACGTAACCGATACATATTTCAATCTGTATAATGAACTTGTGGGCTAGAAGAATAGGGCTGACTGTTTTGTCGGCCTTATTGTTGTTTTTTTTAGGTTGTGAAGATCCTTTAAGCAACCTTGGTTTTAGAAATCCAAATCAAAAATTTCTTGTAAAATTTGTAGAGATAGATGTACCAGCCAGCGTACTTATGGTTGATTCTGTGCCTACAATGCATGACTTTTCCCAACAAGGAGGGCCCCAGGATATATATCGTCTAATGGTGGGGGCTTTCAACAGCCCTACTTTCGGGAATACTGTATCTACAGGATATACTCAATACAGACCAGGGCAAACTGGGATTACTTTTGATGAAAGCGCAGTATTTGATTCGCTGATTTTAAAAATGCGCCTGGATTTTTATACCACCGGAAGTACAAATGACGGACCGCTAAGAATTAATATTTATGAAATCACCGAAGAGATACAGCCGAATCAAAGATATTTTAATAATTCTCAACCAAGTATTGGTGTCGAGTTACTTGGACAAGTAGATTTTATTGTTGAACCTGATATTTACAATGCTTTCGTTGAGGCTCAGAAAGATACTGTGATACAAATTAAAGCAGCCCTAAGTCAGAATCTTGGTATGCGTCTTTTTGAAGCCGCAAAGGTCGGTGACTCCATTTTTAACCAGTACCAATATTTTAGAAAAGAGTTTAAAGGAATTGCACTGGTACCTGAGCAGGCTGAGCATGTTGTTGGACTAAGTATTGCAAACCCAAATTCTGTCATCGAAATGCATTATCATGATGTGGCCGACACACTGAAGCTTGATTTTTATTTTGATGCTGTTGTAGGCTTCTCTAATCATTCTGTGGACAGAGGAGCCACAGCATTAAGTGGTCTGAATAATTTTTTTACAGAATTTACTCCATCGGATAACAGGCTTTACGTGCAAGGAGGCACTGGTTTAGTTACAAAATTAGATTTTAGTAAATTTCTGGAGTTCGCAGATACTGTACCCGATATTGTACTTAACTCTGCTGAGTTGGTTTTTGAAAATATTGAGAAAGCCGCAAACGTTAGTCTTCCAAGAGAGCTTAAATTAAAAGTGCTACGGCCGAATAATCGGTTCAGGGGTTTAGAAAACAAACAAGACTCGACAGTACTTCCACTTTATAGACTTGGTTTGGGAGCGCCAAATAATACGGACAGGGTTTGGTATGATCTTGACCTCAGCTTCCTTATTGGGGGTGATAATCTTAGCGGGGCTGCAATCATGAGCCCCAAAAGCAATAATTCTTATCAAACCTTTATAACCCTGTTCTTGCAACGATTGATGGAGATAAAAGAGCCGGAGAATCAGTTTACCAATGCAGCTGTGTACGTATCCAGACCGGTATTCGGGAAATCATTAGATGGATTTTCTTTTCCTAAGGAAAATCTCAAGCTCCGAATTTACTATACAAAGCCAGTTAATCTTTAATACAGTTATAGCATGTGTGGAATAGTAGCCTATACAGGACACCGTCAAGCAGCTGAAGTAATCATAAAGGGACTTAAAAGACTTGAGTACCGTGGTTACGATAGTGCCGGCATTGCTTTGCTAAATGGTGGTCTCAATGTTTATAAGAAGAAAGGCAAAGTTTCAGAGCTTGAAGCCTATATAAAAAATAAGAACCTAAGTAGTCACATAGGCATAGGCCATACACGCTGGGCTACACACGGAGAGCCCAATGATGTAAATGCACACCCACATTATTCCGCAACAGAAAAACTTGCTTTAATTCATAATGGTATTATTGAGAATTATAACGTTTTAAAACAGGACCTTATTCAAAGAGGTTACAATTTTAAAAGTGAAACCGACACAGAAGTATTCATTCAATTCATTGAAGATATTCAGATCAATAATAATTGCACACTTGAAGAAGCAGTTCGACTAGCACTTACAAAAGTAGTTGGAGCTTATGCCATTGTTATCATGTCATTTGACAAACCTGATCTTTTGATTGCTGCGCGTAAAGGGAGCCCATTGGTTATAGGTATAGGAAAGGATGAGTTTTTTATGGCCTCAGATGCAACGCCTATAATTGAATACACGAATGAAGTAGTTTATCTGAACGACAAGGAGATTGCAATAATTGAGAATGGTAAGCTTCGCATTAAAAATACAGAGGACATACCAACCACTCCCTATATTCAGCGTCTTGAAATGGAGTTGGAAGCCATTGAAAAGGGTGGATTTGATCATTTTATGTTGAAGGAGATATTCGAACAACCCCGCTCAATAAGTGATTGTATGCGTGGTCGTTTGGATGCCAACTCCGGCCGTTTGGTTTTGGGTGGAATTCGTGAATACGCCAATAAACTCATTAATGCTGAGCGCATCATTATTGTGGCCTGCGGCACTTCTTGGCATGCTGGCCTTGTGGCTGAATATATGTTTGAAGAATTCTGTAGAATACCTGTTGAAGTTGAATATGCATCTGAGTTTAGGTACCGCAATCCCGTGATCAAAGAAGGTGATGTGGTGATAGCCATTTCTCAATCAGGCGAAACGGCAGATACGCTAGCTGCTATAGAACTTGCAAAGTCAAAAGGAGCGATAATTTTCGGGGTATGTAACGTGGTGGGATCCTCCATAGCACGCGCCTCACATGAAGGCTCTTACACGCACGCAGGACCGGAAATTGGCGTTGCTAGTACTAAAGCCTTTACCGCACAACTTACGGTGCTAAATATGATCTGTCTGATGATTGCCTATCAGAAAGGAACCATTAAAGAAAGACGGTTTCAGGAGATGTTGATTGAAATGGAAGCCTTGCCGGCCAAGGTTGAAAAAGTGCTTCAGCTAAATGAGCAAATAAAGAAAATTGCTGCTTTGTTTAAGGATGCAAAAAATTTTCTTTACCTGGGGAGAGGCTTTAATTTTCCTGTGGCGTTAGAAGGTGCACTCAAACTAAAAGAGATTTCTTATATCCATGCCGAAGGTTATCCTGCCGCAGAGATGAAGCATGGTCCTATTGCCTTGATAGATGAAAATATGCCGGTTGTGTTTATTGCCACACACGATAGTTCATACGAGAAAATCGTTTCCAATATTCAGGAGGTTCGGGCAAGAAAGGGGAGGGTAATATCTGTAATCACTGAAGGCGATACTCAAATTCCTGCCATGTCAGAATTTGTTATTGAAGTGCCGGCTACTGATGAATCATTGATGCCTATAATTTCGGTTATCCCCTTACAATTACTTTCCTATCACATAGCCGTGATGAGGGGCTGCAATGTTGATCAGCCTAGAAATTTGGCTAAGTCGGTTACTGTGGAGTAGCCATTAAATATTCTTTTTTAAGTAATATTCAACTCCTGAAAAGTCGTGGAGCAAATATTGGGAGTCGTGGACTAAAAAGTAATAGTCGTGGACTTGCCCTATATTATATATGTTCTAGCCACTTTCTTCAATTGTGACTGTTGATTTAAGTTCTGGGCTGATTTTATAGAGTTCTGGACGAATTACAAATAGTTATGGATTCACAATTAAAACTTTTTAAAAATGCTTCGAATGAGGTATTAAATGGAAGAAGTCCAATAATGAAAATTAATTCTACTTTTGGATTGTGCTAAAATGGGGGAGCTTACAATAGGTTCAAGAATTTTATCCTCTATTTTGTTGATTCCACCCTCAATGCAGTCATTATTTCTCTGAAACTTTCCAATCCTGCTTCCAAATTCTCAATAATTTCTGCTGCCAATACATCAGGGTCCGGTAGGTTGTCAAGGTCAGCGAGTGACTTATCTTTTAGCCATGTAATGTCAAGCGAAGTCTTATCTCTGGCTAGGATTTCTTCATAAGTGAACTTTCTCCAGCGACCTTCAGGATTTGTTTCTACGTTAAAAATCTCTTTGCGCTTATGCCTGTTATCTGGTTTGTAGCAAGCAATGAAATCTTTTAATACATCAATGTTTAGTGGGTTCTTCTTTAACGTATGATGTATGTTGGTTCTATAATCATACACCCAGACTTCTTTTGTCCAGGGATTTTTACTGGCCGGTTTGTTATCAAAGAAAATCACATTGGCTTTTACACCATGCGCATAAAATATTCCGGTGGGTAAACGTAGAATGGTGTGTAAGTCTGTTGTTTCCAATAATTTCTTTCGCACGGTTTCACCGGCACCACCTTCAAACAACACATTGTCTGGAACAACAACCGCTGCCATTCCTGTTGTTTTCAGCATGGTGCGAATGTGCTGAACAAAATTTAACTGCTTGTTACTCGTGGTTGCCCAAAAGTCCTGACGGTTGTAGGTGAGGTCATCTTTTTCCAGCTCACCTTCTTCGTTGGTAAAGGTTTGCGAACTCTTTTTACCGAATGGCGGATTAGCCAATACGTAATCATACGTTTGAGGTGAGGCTGCAATCAGCGCATCGGCTGGGGAAATAAAATTATCGCTTTCAATGTCTCCAATATTGTGCAGAAATAAATTCATTAACGCCAGGCGTCTTGTTCCAGCCACAATTTCGTTTCCGAAAAAAGTGGAATGCTTTAAAAATTTGTTTTGGGCTTTATCAAGT
>CAZVFM010000046.1:13140-15412 GCA_964626095.1 uncultured Roseivirgaceae bacterium
CTTGGATCGGCTATGGTTTTCATGGGTTGTGGCTGAACGCACTCCACCATAGCGCGAATGAGCGGACGCGGTGTAAAGTACTGACCGGCTCCGCTTTTTATGTCTTCTGCATTCTTTTCCAGCAAGCCTTCATAAATATCACCTTTTACATCTGCACCCATTACCAGCCATTGTTCGCTGTTAATCATGTCGATTACTTTGGCGAGCATGGCAGGGTCTTGAATTTTATTCTGGCTCTTGGTAAAAATCTGACCTAAAATTCCTTTGGCCGTGCTTAACTCGCGTAACAGGATAGCATAATGCAATTCCAGTTCTGCACCTTTTTTAGTGATTAAACTTTCCCAGTTGTATTTTTTTGGAATGGGCAGTTTTCTGTTGTGTGGCGGTTTACTGTACTCATCAGCCATTTTCAAGAACAATAAATAGGTGAGTTGCTCCAGGTAGTCACCATAGCCTACACCTACATCACGCAGGGGATTACAGAAACTCCATACTTTGCTTACTATACTTGAGGTGTTGTTGCTCATTTTATAAAACTTAACGTAATGAATATTCATCAATAACTTTGAGATAAAAATCTCTATAGCTATTGCATTCGATTTGTTTAATTACCACTTTCAAAGAGTTAAGAATATCTGTAACACCTTTATTCTTATCCATACTTAACTTTTTACGGTAAAGGCTATTGAAATCCTCTTCATTGTTGATTCTATATGACATAGAATCTATAGGGATAATCGGAATACAAAAAACTATTTCATTATTTATTCTTAAATCAAAATGATTACTTTTTCTTTTCAATTCTTCCCTTTGGATTAAAAGCCACCAAAGATGATTCTCGGAAAAGTCTAATGAAAATCCAGCTATTACTATTTGGTGTGTAAAGAAAAAGTCGGTCCAAATTTTACTTGTATCATTATCTCTTATTCTTACTAGTATACTCTTTTTTTCGGTTTCGCTTTGTTTACCACTTTCACCCTTGATAATGTTTTGAATTTTTAAGAAATAATCTGAGTAATGCTCAAACCCTATCATAATTGATTCTTCGGAATAATTTTTCTCTGATGATTCTACATTTCTATTGTGCTTTAATTCACCATGGATATGTCTTACATTTACTCCGTCAATATTATAACCTCTATATAAACTGTGTTTAGATTCAAGGTTATTTAATGAATACTTTTTTTTGTTCGATAAAAAATTTGCATCGACCGATGTTTCAAGATTATAGTCGTAATTGGTAGTAATTATCTCTTTTACACCACTTTGCATAAACCCTTTATGAATTTCATTATCGATTAATTGTTTAGCATTTTCTAATAATATATCTGAAATTCTTGTTTTTAAATTTTTTAATTTACTCTGAAGGTCAATATCCCCTGATTTAACGTAAACCATTTCTTCAAAAGCTAAAGGGAATGGTTTTAATTCGTTCTTTAAATCAGTGTTAATACCGAACGATGAAGAAATCTTCCTCAACAGTTGACCCCAAGAGATGCCAATATTTTTTTCAGTTCTATGGATTCCATTTCCCAAAAAAATGCCCTTTCATTTTTGTAACTATCTTTCATATAATTACTCTTTGATTGGTTAACAACTTTCCCTCAAACGTCTGCTTCAAAATACTCTGCCTTAATGTTTCTGCTTGTTGCAAGATTTAGGTAATGGTTTCTTGTATTTTATCACAAACCGTAAGTTTGCTTTTGAGTTCTTGAACGATATGGTGTTGCTCATAATTAAATGTTTTCAGATATTGATACTTCAAAGTTCGTTGCGTTAAATTCTGCTTTCTTCAAAAAATCAGTTGCAGAAAGTATAAAACATTTTGTGCGGTTTGGATTGAACCGAAATTGATGCAGGCGATATAAATAATAATTTTCGGGATGTTGTTCTAAATATTCCTTCTCATTAATTGAAAAGTAGAACGGTTCATCTTCATTACCTGTTGTGGTTTTTACTTCAATGTGTATTTCATTTCCATTGTTATCAAATGATAGCACATCATAACCGCAACCATCTTTTACTTTAGTAACTAAGTCAACTTTTTCAAAAAGCTTTGATTCCTTTAGTTTTGCTTTCTCAAATTCGATTACCAATGCTTCCCCAGCATCACCAAGCAATTTTGTAGTAGCTTTTTTTTGCGACCAGTCGGTTACGTGTCCTTGAAAAGTTCGCTTTTTGTTTACGTAAGATTTGGTTTTTGTTGGCGGTGCAACCCGTTCAAATCGATTAACTTTATTATCATCCGTTGAGATTGGGTTTATCAGGTTTT
>CAZVFM010000047.1:0-15009 GCA_964626095.1 uncultured Roseivirgaceae bacterium
GGCAGCAAAGTCATTAGGGTACCCATGACTTTCCGTTCGCGTTTTGATTTGACCAACATGCGGCAAATCAGAGATGCAGTAAAGAAATATGATATCCAGATTGTTAACGCGCAGTCAAGCTGGGACAGGTATACAAGCATTTTCGCAAAAGTATTTTTCAGACTTGATGTTAGACTGTTTCACACCCGCAGACAAAAACCACGTGATGTTGGTTATTGGCTTAAGAGAAAATTCATAACAAATTTTACAGACAAGGTAATTGTGATCAGTGATGGTTTAAAAGAGGTATTTATTCAGGAAGGTTTCAAACCACATGAAATACAAGTTATTCATAATGGAATGCCTTTAGAGCGATATAACCAATGGAGCACTGAAAGAGTGAATGAGTTAAAGAAAAAATTTCAAATTAATGAAGGAGATATAGTGGTGGGTTGTGTTTCTCGTTATAAACGCCAGGAATACATTATTGAAGCAATGGCAAAGTTGAACCGACCAGAAATTAAAATAATGTTCGTAGGTATCGAGCGCGAAATATTAGAGCCATATATCCAAAAATTCGACTTAAAAAACGAAATGATATTCACTGGTCCGGTTGCTGATGCTGATGTGCTAAATTATTATAAACTATTTACGGTAAATGTATTGGCATCAACCATGGATGGATTTGGGCTGGTATTGCTTGAAGCTTTGGCTATGGAATGCCCGGTAATTGCTTCTAACTTCGGTGGTATAAGAGATATCATAAAAGATGGAGAAAATGGTTTTTTATATCCCAATGAAGATCTTTCTGTACTTGCCGGGAAAATTGAAGAGATGATTAGCAATGAAGCTTTACGTGCCAAGTTCATTGAATCGGGAAAAAAAATGGTAAATAAATTCTCTATTGAGAACACCATTACCAATTATGAAAAATTTTATACTTCCTTTGTAAATAAATCAGATAAATAAACATGAGATTATTAAGTATTCTAACGGTTTTATTAATTATTGTTAGCTGTCAGCAGAAACAGCAAGAACAAACACTTAGCTACGATTCTTCTTTGGATACGCTGAAGTACGAAAATGAAAAATACATTCGTAACCTTCAGCAATTAACTTTTGGTGGAGATAATGCCGAAGCATATTGGAGTTTTGATAATTCAATGCTCGTGTTTCAAAGTAATAATCCGGCATGGGGTCTGTCGTGTGATCAGATTTTTTATATGACATTAGATGAGGTAGAGAGGAGAAAAAATGTGCCTGCAATGTTAAGCACAGGATTAGGACGAACCACTTGTTCTTATTTTTTACCGGGCAATAAATCTATTGTATATGCTTCTACTCATTTGGGTGGAGATGCTTGCCCGCCCGAACCTGAACGAGAACCAGGTGGCAAATACTTGTGGCCTATATACAACACCTTTGATATTTTTGTTGCTGATTTAGAAGGCAATATAATCAGCCAGCTTACAGACTCGCCAAGCTATGATGCGGAAGCAACCGTTTCTCCTAAAGGAGATAAAATAGTATTTACCTCCACACGTAATGGGGATCTGGATTTGTATGTGATGGATATTGACGGCAGCAATGTTGTACAAATAACTGATGAATTAGGTTATGATGGAGGTGCATTTTTCTCACCTGATGGAAACAAAATTGTTTTCAGGGCTTCACGCATGAATACAGAGGAAGATAAAGAAGAGTACATCACAAATCTTAAGAACGGTTTGGTTGCACCAACCAACATGGAAATTTATGTTTGTAATGCTGATGGCAGTGATTTAAAACAAATAACAAATCTGGGCAAGGCTAACTGGGCACCTTACTTCCATCCCTCTGGTGAGAAAATTATTTTCTCTTCCAATCACCACTCTTCACGTGGGTATCAGTTTAATCTTTTTATGATTAATATTGACGGCACAGGATTGGAACAAATTACATTTGATGAAACCTTCGATTCTTTCCCAATGTTTTCTTTTGATGGAAAGAAATTAGTTTTCTCTTCCAATCGTTTTAATGGAGGCACAAGGGATACGAATGTATTTGTAGCTGATTGGGTCGACTAAATTTTCAGGTACTTAATACGTCATATGTTAAGCGTGAAAGGATTGATTTCACTAAGTATATTTGTTGCATTAGCACAGGCAAATGCATTTGCCCAGGTTGATAGTGTAAGGCATCAAATATCTGCATTTACCACTTTAAGTAATACTGATTACTTACCACATTATTTAATTTACAACCAACAAGGGAGGTTTTCTGATAAACAAGGTAATGTGCTGTTCGGATACAATTCTTACGTGCAACATGAATTCAATGATTTGATAAGTATTGATGCGGGCCTCACTATTTTAGCAGGTAATCAATCAGCGCCTTTGAGATTCCAGGAGCTTTATGGTAAACTTAACATAGGCTTTATATCAGTAATTGGAGGAAGATTTTTTTCGCAGCAGAACATTCCTGATGTAGAGATTTCAACCGGTGATCTTGGTATTTCCCGTAACGCTTTACCATTGCCAAAAATTGGTCTTATTGTAGAAGATTTTACCAACGTACCCTTTACGCATGAATGGGTTCAGTTTAAAGGCAGCTACTTTCATGGTTGGTTTGAGGAAGACAGATTCATTGAATCGCCTTTACTACATGAAAAGAGTTTCTATTTAAAAGCTGGAAAAGAAAAATTCAGGGTAGTGGCACAAGTGGGTATTACACATTTCGCACAATGGGGGGGAGAGCATCCAACGGATGGAAATCTGTACAATTCATTCAGAGATTATTTTCGAGTAATTTTTGGAGAGGCCGGAGATCCTCAAACTTCAGTTAATCCTGGAGAAATTGTTAATGTATTGGGAAACCATATTGGTAATTGGGACGCCACTATAACTTATCATTTTAAAGAGAGTGAGCTGGCCCTATACTATCAACATCCCTTTGAAACCAAGATGAGTTTTAATCCTTTCAGGAACAACGATCTTTTGGTAGGATTAAATTTTAAAACTAAACAAGGTAACAAATTGATCAGTTCTGTTGCATATGAGTTCTTATCAACTATGGAGCAACGAGGTCCGGGCATTCCTGACCCGATGCCTTGGGTACCAGAGGATAATTATGGTTATCCTTACGGGGGTCGAAATGATTTGTATAATAATTATTACTATACAAATGGTTGGACATACCGGGGGCTGGTAATTGGCAATCCATTGTTAACCACTTATCAAAGACTCACGCAAATTGGTCATGATATTAACAGGCATAACGTAGAGATAGTAAACAATCGTGTAATTGCAAATCATCTGGGTATAAGAGGAGCCATTGGTAATGTAAAATACAGCTTGCTTAATACTCTAAGTAGAAATTTTGGAACTTATGCTGGTTTGTACGATGGACGGTTCAGTTGGGAGGGAATATTTACTAATCCTGATTTTGAATATTACTACCTGCCCCCAAAAATCCAATTTTATAGTTTACTCTTGCTTGAGAGCGATATTTCGAAGTCAAAAAATGTAAAACTTAATTACGGCATTGCTATTGATGCCGGAGATATTTATAACAACTTCGGTGCAATTGTTGGTTTCAAGTACTCCTTTGGCAAAGGTAAATTGGATTAGTAATTTAGATTAGGCTATCCAATCCAAAAATCTTATCCAGAATAATGAGCAGAGAAAAGGCGCCAAGTAAAACAGGAGCTAAATAGCGTATTGAAAAATTGATATATTTCTCTGTAAAGGTGCCTTTATAATTTCCACTTCCTGTTTCCAACTCATTGCTCAATGAACTTGTTCTCCATTTGGTGATGATAAAAACGGTCATCAAAAAACCGCCTAAAGGCAAGCTGATATCTGAGAAAACTTCTGCAACGAAAGTGAGAAAATCTTTTCCTTGGTAGAAGGGTAGGGCATTCAAATAAGGCACCACACCTTGAGACAACATACTGGGAAGTCCGAGAATAAAAATTCCAGAGGCAAGTAAAATTACTGTTCTTACTCTTTTCCATCTTTTCTGATCAACAAAATATGCTACCGGAACTTCAAGCAGTGAAACAGTTGAAGTAAGGGCAGCAAAGCATAGCAACAAAAAGAAACCACCACCAACTATTTTGCCTATAATGGGGCCCATGCTTTGAAAAATACCGGGCAATACTACAAATACGAGTGCCGGTCCTTGTTCTGGGGTAACCCCTTGTGAAAAAACCAAAGGAAATATCATCAAACCAGAAAGAAAAGCAACAGAGATATCAGTTACAGTAATGACCACAGCCGATCCTGCAATGTTCTCTTTCTTACTTAAATAAGATCCATAAGTAATGAGTGCCCCCATGCCTAAAGACAAAGAGAAAAACGCCTGGCCCATAGCCGAGTAAAGTGTTTGTAAACTAATATCGCTGAAGTCGGGAACAAGGTAAAACTTAACACCGTCCATAGCATTGGGTAAGGTTAATGCATATAGAATTAGTGAAATCAATATAATAAAGAGCATGGGCATCATGATTTTAGCTGCTGCTTCAATACCTTTTTGAACCCCACGCGCAACAATAAATGCTGTGATGATCATAAAGCAGGCAGAGAAAATGAGGTTATCCCAGAAATCGTTTACATATTTTCCAAAAAAGGAGCCATAATTCGACTCAACCAGTAGGTCACCAAACGAAATTTCAAGAAAATAGCCAAAAGCCCAACCGGCTACTACATTGTAAAATGAGAGGATCATGAATCCGCAAAGAATACCGAAAAGCCCGAGCACTCCCCAGCGTTTGCCGCCTAGTTTTGTGTAGGAACCATAGGCATCGCTACCCACATTTCTGCCAATAGCAATTTCACCGATCATGATCGGATAGCAAATTAAAAATGTCAGGGCGAGATAGATGAGCAAAAATGCAGCTCCTCCGTTTTGTCCGGCTTCGTAAGGGAATTTCCAGATGTTACCCAACCCGACTGCCGATCCGGCTGCAGCCAGAATAAAACCTAAACGACTGGAGAAACCACCTCTTTGTGCCATATGGTTCAATGTTTAATTGAAAATAAGCTTCCAAATTATGGTTTAAACTCCAATAATCAAATCGGCTACATTTCAGCGTTTGAAAACCAGGCAGAGTTGAGTTATTTAAACTATCGCAAAAAAATAATTAAAACATTTTGAGGGGTATTGGTTTAATATTTGTAAACACTCTTGTGAAGTGATACACATGATAATTGCAAAATTGAATTTTAGTTTAGACAAATAGGTTATAAAACTGTTATTGATAGTATCAAATACATATAAATTTTATTCCTTTACATAATCTTTTCAGGGGAACAGTTATGGAAGATTTCAGAAAGCTCACCACAAACGAAAAAGCACTTAGAATTAATCTTGACAGGAGTATTTATGGCTCTTTTGCCGAGATAGGAGCGGGGCAGGAAGTAGCCGCTAATTTTTTTAAGGCCGGAGGAGCTTCGGGAACAATCGCAAAAACCATATCGGCATACGATATGAAGTTTAGCGATGCCATTTACGGTCAATGCGAACGGTATGTTTGCGAACCCCGCCTACTCATGATGCTTGACCATGAGTATGGTTTATTACCAGAGCGCCTGCCACATAGAATAGAAGAGACTAAGTTTTTCGCATTTGCCAATACTGTAGAGGCGCTTAACTATGATCGGAGTAATCAACCACATGGTTGGATAGGCCTTCGTTTCCAGCTAAAACCAGAGGCTGAGTTTAATGACTGTATAATACATGTAAGAATGCATGATAATGATCCGTTACAGCAACAAGCTGCACTTGGTATCGTTGGGGTAAATTTGCTCTATGCCTGTATGTATTTAAAAGATCCAACAGAAATCTTGCTTTCCTTGCGAGATTCGTTAGATAAAAGAAGAATAGAGATAGATATGTTCAGACTCAGTGGTCCTGATTTTGATCATGTTGATAACCGATTGATGGCGCTTAAGCTTGTTAAAAATGGGTTTACCCGCGCAGCTATTTTTGGGCCTGATGGTTCAGTGATGCAACCCGCTGAAACACTTTATAAAAAGCACGTACTTGTTTTGCGTGGTCGCTTCAGGCCTGTGACCCATGTTAATGTGGATATGCTACTGACCGCACGCAGGCATTTTAAAAATGAGCCTGATGTTGATAAATCAAAAATTGTGGTGCTTACTGAGCTTACCCTTAACGACCTTGCAGCTGATGGAGAAATAGATGAGAAAGACTTTCTTAATCGGGCGGATATCATTTGTTCATTGGGTCAGTTAGTAATGGTGTCGAATTACTACGAGTACTATCGCTTGGTTGATTACTTGTCAAGAATTACTAGAGGAAAAAAGATAGGCATCATTATGGGTATTTTTAACCTTGTAAAGGTGTTTGAAGAAAAATACTATGAACATCTCAGGGGGGGCATACTTGAGTGTTTCTCTTCATTGTTTGGTACCAATGTAAAACTATATATATATCCTTCTCTAAAGCCTAATACAAATAAGGTTTATACACTGAAGGATTTTGAAACCGAGCTCACTCCAAATTTGATTAACCTGTATCGCTTTTTATCAGATAACGATAAACTGGAAGATATTCGAAACGCAAACATTTCAAATCTCAGCATCATATCTGATAAGATATTAGCGATGATTAAAAAGGGAGAAACCGGTTGGGAGAAATATGTGCCTTCAAAAGTAGTTACAGCTATCAAAGACAACTGTCTGTTCGATTACCCTTGTGAGCCAGACAACAAAAAGCAAATGGAAGTAAAGCAAAAAGAAGGTATTAAAATCTGATTTGTACTATTTCTTTTTATTCTTTAAAGTCTCAAAATACCTCAACGCTTCTTTTTTAACCTTCGGTGCAAGTAACAATCCGCTTAGCATAGTTGGAACAGCCATAATCGCATAGGCTGCATCGATTAGACTGATTATTACCGTCATAGACGAAACTGCACCTACAACTACTGTAAACAGATAAAAATATTTGTAATAATCACCTTTATCTGCTCCAATAATAAATGAAAGGCTTTTTGTACCGTAGTAGCAATAAGAAAAAAGCGAAGTAACAGAGAAGAAAAATATACACATCATCAATATGTATTGCCCATAAGGTAGTGCCGATTCAAATGCAGTTGCAGTTAAACTTACTCCGTTATCTGCAGAGGTCTCCCAAACACCGGTAACCAAAATCGCAAGTGCGGTAAGTGTACATACAAGTAGTGTATCAATGGCCGGACTTAGCATGGCAACAAGTCCTTCCCGAATGGGTTCTTTGGATTTTGAGGCGCCTAAAGCAAGTGGTGCGGTGCCAATACCGGCTTCATTGGAAAAGGATGCCCTTCTTACACCTAAAATAATAAGTGCACCCACCACACCTCCAAATATAGGATCAGGATCGCCATGAAAATTTTCTGCAGTAAATGCATTGCTTACAATCATGGAAAGGTAATGAGGCACCTGATCATAGTTCAAGACGAGTATACTTACTACCGAAAAGAAGTACAACACAATCATGAGGGGTACCATTTGTCCGGCCCAGTTACCAATACGTTTAATACCACCAATTACCACAATACCTGTAATGAAAGTAAGGATAAGCCCGATGATCAATTTTTGCCAGCTGAATTCTCCACCAAGAAATTCAAAATAACTTTCTGCATAGCCAGCCGGAACGACTGCAATATCAATTATTGCTTGTGTAAGCTGGTTCGCCTGAAAAATTGGTAAAGCGCCAAACATGCAACAAAAGCTAAAAAGTATGGCCAGCGGTCTCCACTTTTGACCCAGTCCTTCAACTACAACATACATAGGACCCCCTTGTATTTCTCCTCTTGAATCTTTGCCTCTGAACATAATGGCAGCCGAACAGGTAAAGAAATTGGTGGCCATGCCTACGAATGCACTTATCCACATCCAGAATATTGCACCTGGCCCGCCAAGACTGATGGCTACTGCTACACCGGCAATATTACCCATACCCACTGTTGAGGCCAATGCAGTAGATAAAGCCTGATAAGGTTTTATTTGTCCTGGATCATTAGGGTCATCGTATTTTCCGCGCAAAATATTTATTGCATGCTTGAAGTATTTAAATGGTGCTAATCCGGAATAAATTAAAAAAAATAAGCCACCACCAATTAGTAGAAATAGCAGGGGGTAGCCCCACACCCAATTTGAAAAATTGACAATACTATCAGAGATGATTTGCATGATGAAATCTTAGTTTATTGAGCTGTGCTCTTTAATTCTTACCACTTACTCTTGTATTTTCAGTAACCCATTGGAGACACCCGTCCAATTGCACAATTGGTAAAGTGCACGTGCACCAACATTGGCATCCCATTCATCAATACCAGGGGATACTTCATTCAAATCGAAACCAATAATTTTTTTACCAGACCTCACTACTTGCTTAATCAAGTAATTCACTTGGTTTAATTCAAAGCCTCCGGGAACTGGTGTACCGGTATTCGGACAAAGTTTAGGATCAAGACCATCAATATCAAAAGTGATATAAACTTTTTCAGGTAGTTCAGCAACAATGCGTTGGCAAATCTGTTCCCAGCTTTCTCCGCTATACTCAGCTTCCTTGATGTCTTCATCAAAGAAGGTAACTACTTTCTTTTTAACCTTATTCATGTAGGTTACTTCCTCATCGCAATAATCGCGAATGCCCACCTGAACTACCTTAGAGATGTTTTTTAATTTTAAGGCATTGTAAATGATGGATGCATGTGAGTAGGTAAATCCTTCGTAAGCTTTTCTTAAATCGGCATGAGCATCAATTTGAAGAATTCCGAAGGATGCGTGAACCTCAGCAAGCGCACGCATAAAACCCAAAGGTGTGCTGTGGTCACCGCCAAGCAATCCTACAAGTTTTCCTGCCTTTAGATAGCTTAGTGTTTTATTTTTAACATAAATCATCAGGCTTTCACATGCCTCATTGATTTTTTGTGGAATGATTTTCAGTGTTTCCTCGTCAGCCTTAGTTAAATCAGAAAGCCACTCTATATATACGGATGAAAGTTGCCTTAGTCGCTCACTTTCGGCATGCAACTTTTGATCGATTGGCAGCATGGCGATACCTAGTTTCCATGCATCGGGTATATCTTTAACAAACAAATCTACTTGTGCCGATGCATCTAAAATTGCTTGGGGTCCAGCAGCTGTACCAGATTTGTAGGAGACAGTAACTTCCCATGGTACAGGAACAATAATTAACTCGGCATTTTCTTCAGTAAAGGGTAATCCAAACAATTGGCCATGCGCTCCAGGCCCGTTGGTATCAAAATTTTTAATTGCGTTATGCTTATCTGACATGAGGAATTTTAGATGCTAATATTATGAATTAATTTTCCACTTCCCTGGGTAACATTTTCCCATTTATCAGTCTCGAATTTAATTACTACTGAGTTTGCCTCGCGAAGATTTCCTATTTCCGCAGAACTTAAGTATTCTGCAATATATGTAATAGCTGGGTTGTGAGCGATAATTAAAATTTTATCCCACTCATTTTTTAATTGAGTTACTATTTGAAAAAATATGCGAGCAGAAGCCTCATAAAGTTCATCGTTTACATGTATTTGATCTGTTGAATAATTAATAGATTCAGCAAGGTACAAAGCTGTTTGCTTGGCTCTTTCGGCTTTACTGCAAATAATAACTTGTGGAATACCTAAAATAGCCTGAACTTTTTGTCCTGCAGCAATTATGGCTGGAATGCCCTTAGGATCAATTGGTCTTTCCAGATCTGTCTTATCTCTTTCTCTCTCAAAAGAAAGTCCATGACGCATCAAACAAAGCATACGTTCCATACTCAGAATTTATTTATTAGGTTCATTATCAACGACAAAGCAGTTGAGAAATATAAAATGAAATTGTTTTTTAACATTTAAAATGTTGTATTGTTGGGTTTATAATCAGGCTCAATATTAGAGTTAAGATTTGTTTTTTTAAAAATTTACTGATATTTGAGCCCTTTAAATTTTAAAATACACTGAAATAATGGCCAAGAACCTCGTTATAGTAGAGTCTCCAGCGAAAGCAAAAACAATTGAAGGTTACCTGGGAAAGGATTTCAAGGTTGCATCTAGTATGGGCCATATTCGCGACCTTCCTAAGGGAAAAATCAATATTAATATCGAAAAGGATTTTGAACCAACCTATGAAATAAGTCCCGACAAAAAGGACGTAATAAAGGAACTAAAAAAATTATCTAAAGACGCTCCCATGGTTTATCTGGCTAGTGATGAAGACCGTGAAGGAGAGGCCATATCATGGCATTTGAAAGAGGCCCTTGATTTAAAAGATGCCAAAACAAGAAGAATAGTTTTTACTGAGATTACCAAAAAAGCCATTCTCAACGCTCTTGAAAACCCAAGAGGGATTGATATTGACCTTGTAAACGCACAACAAGCACGCAGGGTACTAGATCGGTTAGTAGGTTATGAATTATCGCCCATACTTTGGAAAAAAATAAAAACGGGTTTATCAGCCGGACGGGTTCAATCAGTAGCAGTACGACTAATTGTTGAGCGCGAACGGGAAATTGAAAAATTTGAAACGAAATCCTCATACAAGATTACAGCAGTATTTGATCTTGATAAAGGGAAGAAACTATTTGCTGAGCTACCTGCAAAATTCAATGAGGAGGAAGATGCATTGAAATTTCTTGAAAATTGCAAGAACGCTGAATTCAGTATTTCGGATCTCCAAAAGAAACCTGCGAAGAAAACACCATCACCTCCATTTACCACCTCTACATTACAGCAAGAGGCTGCAAGAAAATTAAGTTTTTCCGTTTCGCAAACCATGGTTATTGCACAAAAGCTGTATGAAGCAGGAAAGATATCTTATATGCGTACCGATTCAGTTAATCTTTCTGATGAAGCAATACAATCGGCTAAACAGCAAATTGAAAATGCCTTTGGTAAAGATTACGTTAAAATAAGGCATTATAAAACTAAAAGTAGCAGTGCGCAGGAAGCCCATGAAGCCATTCGTCCTACTGATTTTTCTGTACTTGAGGCAGGGGCAGACCGAAATGCAAAACGACTTTACGAACTTATATGGAAGCGTGCTATTGCTTCTCAAATGGCAGAAGCTGAACTAGAGCGAACAACAGCCGTGATTAGTATTTCAACAGATGAACGCACTCTGCAGGCAAGTGGAGAAGTAATTAAGTTCGATGGTTTTCTTAAAGTTTATATGGAATCCAAAGATGATGATGAAGAGGATGAAGACAGCAAAGACATGTTGCCCCCGTTAAAGGTTGGGCAAAAGCTTGATCTTAATGAGATGAAGGCACGTCAGACTTTCTCAAAACACCCTGCTCGTTATACAGAAGCAAGCCTTGTAAAGAAACTGGAAGAGCTCGGCATAGGCAGGCCTTCAACATATGCACCAACTATCAGTACTATACAGAAAAGGGATTATGTTGTTAAAGAAAACAGAGAAGGCAACGAAAGAGAATACAATGTTTTTTCGCTGAAAAACAATGCTGTAAACAAGCAAAAGGAAACGGAAATCACCGGTGCTGAGAAGAACAAACTTTTTCCGACCAATACTGCAATGGTTGTGAATGATTTTCTGGTAGAGCACTTTCCTAATGTTACTAATTTTAATTTCACTGCTCAGGTCGAATTGAAGTTCGATGAGATCGCAAGCGGTAAACTTCAATGGCAAGACATGATTAAAGAATTTTATAGTCCCTTTCATAAGCGTGTGGAGAAGACTGAACAATTAGAGCGCTCATCAGTAAACAGCAGCCGCGAATTAGGAGTAGATCCAAAAACAGGAAAAAATATTTATGCAAAACTAGGAAGGTACGGTGCTTACGTACAAATAGGAGAGAACCCTGATGATAATGGTGGAGAAAAACCGAAATTCTCCAGTCTGCGACAAGGTCAGTTTATTGAGAGCATTACCTTGGAAGATGCACTTGAGCTATTTAAACTTCCACGAGAAATGGGCGAGTATGAGGATGAGAAAGTTATTGTGAATGTTGGAAGATTCGGTCCTTATGTTTTGCACAACAAAAAATTTGTAAGCATACCCAAAGATGATGACCCCTACACCATAAACTTTGAACGTACAATTGAGTTGATTGAGGCCAAGAGACTTGCTGATGCCAATAAGACCATTAAGCTATTTGATGAGAACCCTGATGTCCAGGTATTGAATGGCCGATATGGCCCATATATTAAAGTAGGTAAGAAGAATGTTAAGATACCTAAGGATAAAGAACCTGCTTCTTTAACTCTGGAGGAGTGCTTAACGCTTGCCGAAAATGCTCCAGAGAGAAAAGGAAGATATCCCAGAAAGAAAAAAGAAGCTTAAGATACTAAACTTGTGGGTATATGAGTGCTGAATTTTGATACTTAAAATCATATGTCAAACAGCTCCAAAAAACTTGTTGTACTAAGTGGTGCAGGTATTAGTGCAGAAAGTGGTATTCCAACTTTTCGCGATGCCGGTGGTCTTTGGGAAGGTTATAACGTTGAAGAGGTAGCCACACCAGAAGCATGGGAAAGAAACCCAGCGCTTGTACTTGATTTCTATAATCAAAGAAGAAAAAGGGCAATAGAGGTTGAACCCAATCAAGGACATTTACTTCTTGCCGAATTGGAGAAATATTTTGAAGTGCAAATTATCACACAAAATATTGACAATTTGCATGAGCGTGCAGGATCTTCAAATGTGTTACATCTTCACGGTTCCATTTTTGAATCTCGAAGTAGTATTGATCCAGCGCTGGTTTATCCTGTTAAAGGCTGGGAGATAAAAATGGGAGAGCTTTGCGAGAAGGGTTCGCAATTGCGGCCTAATATTGTTTGGTTCGGTGAATTGGTTTATGCACTTGAGGAGGCTGCAGTACTTGCTGCTCAGGCAGATATTTTTTTAGTAGTGGGTACATCTCTGCTAGTGTATCCAGCCGCAGGACTTATTCATTATGTGAAAAACAATACTTTGAAATTCTTAGTAGATCCAAATACTCAAGGAATTGCCGGAGTAGGCAATCTTAAGGTCATTAATGAGAAGGCAAGCACCGGCTTACAAAAATTTAAAGATTATGTTCTACATGGATCATTTCACTAAAATGTTATGCCCGATGTTTATCTTTGATTAACTACACTTAAATTTTCCCCCACCATGAATTTATTGGCAATCGATATAGGTAATTCAGATATAACTGTTGGCTTTAATAAAAATAATGAATGGCTTTTTGAATGGCGTATCGCGACCAATGTTGACAAACCAGAAATTTTTTATGGTGTGCGTTTAAAAGAATTCTTTCTTGAAGCAGGTGTTGAAACAAGTAGTGTAACTCATGTGGTGCTGAGTAGTGTTGTACCGGATATTACCAACAAGATTACCAATGTTGTTTATTCAGTTTTTCGGGTAACCCCAATTATTTTAGGACCTGATATTTATAAGAAATTACCTATTAATGTGCTTAATCCTTACGAAATAGGTTCTGATTTAGTAGCAAACGCACTTGCTGCATACATGCACTTTAAAAGTAACTGCGTTGTAGTAGATTTTGGAACGGCACTTACCTTCACAGGTATATCAGCTGATGGAAATATCTTAGGTGTGGCCATTGCGCCTGGAATTAAAACAGCTATTCGTGCGCTATCTCAAAATACTGCAAAGCTGTTTGATGTACCCATTGAGATTCCTGATCAGGTGCTCGGCAAAAATACCGTGAAGGCCATACAAGGCGGGGTAATGTTTGGTTACCAGGGAATGGTGCGCTATATGGTAAGCAAAACAAAAAGTGAAATTAGTCAGGATTGTATTGCCATTGCTACTGGCGGACTTTCTAATGTGGTAAATTATATGTATGAAGATTTTGATCATGTAATGCCAAAACTCACTCTGGATGGCTTAAAAAATGTGGCCGATCTTATTGCTTAATTCAAGTAATACTTAAATTTCAATTTTTAATTTTCTGGCTTAGTTATTGATCAATGTGACACAATTAATAATATAATTAGTAGTTTTGTAAATATATAGACCTACCTGTAATCATGAAAACACTTCAGCGCACTTTTGTTTTAGTTCTAGTGCTTACAATGCTTTCGGCACCACTTATAGCACAGAAAATAAAATATAAGGATGTTTTTGTTTTGTTAAACGCCAAAAAATTTGAAGAAGCAGAACCTTTTCTTAAGCGATACCTGGCTGAAGCCAAGGAGGCCGACAATCCCAGTGCTTATTTATATATGGCCAAAATTTATGATGAAAAATCTAAACGAGGCGATTTTTTGAAGCAAACTGAAATGATTGTTCAACAGATTGATTCTTCAATATATTTTTTCGGATTATCCAAGAAGTACATTGACGAGAAGGAGATAAAGCGAAACAGTGATTACTACGCTGACTATAACAGGAGAGACCTGCGTACCGGTAAATTTGAAATCAAACTTTCTGATATCCAATCTGAAATCGATAAATCGACCGAAACACTTGAACAAAGAAAAAAACAATCGCAATTGCTGAATAATTATTTTAATGGTACTGTTAAGTACTATGGTTTGAGTAACGAATTATTTAAATCGATTCAATCTTCATTTGATGACTCTAAATCATTTTATCTGCTTGCCAATGAAGGTGTTTTGTCTTCGCTTAAACAAATTACCCAATACTTTGATTCGGCAATGTTTAATTTTAATAGCTACAAAAATGTTAGCAGGGGTATAGGTAAAACAGGGTACAATCAGACGATTAATTTACAAGAAATTAAAGATTTTAAGAGAGATGGCAACTCCTTACCTGATTTCTATTTGGATGATCTATCGTTATGGGATTATAAAACATGGGCCATTGCCTCAGGTAATATTGTTGAAAAGGAAATTGTTCCTATTAAAAAGCATCTCGTAGACTTTGATGTTGAAATCAACAAACTTTCTGAAACCCTAAAGAAAGACTCCATTTCTGTAGGAAGTGATTTAGCCCGTCTTGTTGATATTATTTTAGGCACACAACTCAAAAAGTATGATCCTGACCCACTTCCGGTTGCAGTGCTTTCCGTAAAAATTGCAGAGTTGCAATACCTTTCTGA
>CAZVFM010000048.1:0-14786 GCA_964626095.1 uncultured Roseivirgaceae bacterium
TTTGTTTTTATTTTCAACAAAACCGATTGGCTTTCAGGATTGTTTTCAATTTTTAGAATGTAACCTGTTTGCTTTGGTTCAGGAAGTTTGACTTCTAAAGATTCATTTGATTTTATTTTAGCAAAATAGATACGTTCGGGTTCAGGAAGCAAGTCAAACTTACCCATACCGTAATGGGAACTTTTAAAATCGCTTACTTTTCTTTCGAGGTCATCAAAAATTTCTCCTTCTATTTCAATGCCCAATCCCTTTTGATTAGTAGCTTTAAAGCCTATAGTTGAATTAATTCCGTAAATTAGGTTCCCGCCTTCAGGAAAAAATTGAATGTCCAAAGAGTCATCTACTTCAGGTTTTGATTTTTGGAAGCTTGGTACACTTTCAAAAATATTAAATATAGCAACCTTGCTTTCAAACAAGTAGTCTTCATGGAAGTTCAACATCCAATTTGTATAGGCCCTAATTCTATAAAATCCAGAACTCAAAGAGTCAGCAAGGTCGAAGCGTCCTTCACCAAGCCCATCTTCAATCAGGATATTGTTCCTGATAACCACTTCATTTTCAGGAGAGATTAGTTCTACATAAGCAACGTTACTAAGTGGTGATAATTGATGTAAATAGTCGGCCGTACAATAAACTTTAAACCACATTGTTTCAGCTGTGGTATAGTAAGATCTATCGAAATGTAAATATACTTTTTCTACTGGTAGTAATTCCTGGTACTCCTGTAATTTTGTAGAAATTTCTCGTGCAATACTGTCTTGTGCAAGAGAGGGTATTGTGTAGACAATAAAGAGAGTTGTATAAAATAATTTCACCATGTGATTTTTTGCATTATCTGTGACTCTTTAAGTTTAATTAATTGAAAGGTTTATTGAAATTGATGAATATTTATACGGCACTTTTATTTCCTTTTGTGTTATTCACCAGATGATATTGTAAGCATCTAAAGTCTAAGCTCTGGTTCGTGTTGAAAAGAATCAAATATTTCATTTTCATAAAATTCTGCTTGATGGGGGACGAAAATTTCCGGTCCGTGTTGATAAACATCTTCAAGGTCAAGAAGAAATTGAGAAGAAAGTTTTACTACTGCCGCTTTTCCTTTCTCCATGAGGAAACAATCTTTTTTGATTCTTCAATTGAATAAAATGGTCCTTGCTCAGCTTCCTTTATTCCTTTTTTGAATTCTTCTGTTGATAAGGGTTTACCTGGTGATGCCCAGCTTCCTTTTTCTGCTTTTTTTAACTTTGCTCCCATGAATGCAATTTAAAACTTAAACCCAATAACTCAATGTGTAAGTTCTGTGCGTACAAGAAAACATGCCGGAGTTAGGTATAATAACTTGAATTTAAGACTTTTGAATTTTTATAGAAATTGAAACGCACCATCCTCATCTATAGCTTAGTACTTGCCCTTGCAATATTTCTGCTTAAAATGCTGGAGTATAAATTTTTATTCCGCCAGCTTTCGGTAGAAATTTATATTGGGATCATCGTTGTGCTCTTTACTATCCTGGGAATTTGGATTGGGAACAAAGTAACCCGCAGAAAAAAAATATATGTTACTGCAGGGTCTGCTGATTTCCAACTCAATGAACAGGTGTTTGCCGAGACGGGCATCAGCAAGCGTGAGTACGAAGTGCTTGAACTGATGGCCAAAGGCTTGTCGAACCAGGAAATTGCCGATACACTTTTTGTGTCCTTGAATACTGTCAAAACCCATAGCGCCAATCTTTTTCTTAAGCTTGAAGTGAAAAGAAGAACCCAGGCTATCCAACGCGCCAAAGAATTGCAATTGATTCCCTGAAGCGATAAGAGGTTGTTATGAAATTTCGATAGTACTGATACTTAATAGAGAAATCCAAACAGCCAGAGTGGTATTTTGTTGTATGCTCCTATTTCAATATCGTCAGCGGCAACATAGTAGTCTTCTTGCTTGACAGCATCTATGACGGATTTACTTTTACCACCTATCTCAAACAATAATTTATTATCGACTAAAAAATCTCCTCTAAGAGGCATTGAAACCAGATGCTGTGCATTTAGTAGTTGGTTCATGAAGAAAGCTTCTCTCATTGAGCCTTTATCTGTGTTTTCTGGCGCAAGCGAAAAATTGAGATTCGTGTTTTCTAAAAACAACTTGTCAGGTTTTTGTAGAGTGCTGATGCTTTTACCTGCTGCGGACAATGTATTAATAATCCTTGCCTTATCCAGGTAATGAATATACTGCGTTAATGTATTTCTATGAATTCCAATTTTTTCACTGAGCTTACTTACGTTGGGCTTGAAAGGTACATTAGTAGCCAGTATGTAAAGAAGTTGAAATACTTTACGTGCATTGGCAGGGTCGTAGCCTTCAATAAATTTCAAATCGTGTTCAATAATTTGCTTCATCAATTGTTCTATTCGAAGGGAATATGTTGACGGATTTTCCGAAAAGAACGGATAGTAACCTATACGCAAGTATTCATTAAAATATTGCAAAGGCCTGAACTTGGATGTTAACGCTGAAGCAATCTGAATATGGTTCGTTAGAATGTCATGCAATTGTAAAACAGGTGAATTATAAATGCCTGAGAACTCAAGATATTCCCGGTAAGAAAGTCCGCTTAACTCATATTTAATTGCCCTTCGGCTGAGGTCTGCATTTTGGCTAAGGATATTAATGATGGAGGAGCCTGTAAATACAATTCGGAGATCCTTGTAAAAGTCGTATACATTTTTCAATTCACGTGCCCAGTTTGGGTAGCTGTGTACTTCATCAATAAATAATGCTTTTCCACCATGCTGATAAAATTTTTCAGCAAGATCAGTTAAGGTATGTTCTGTAAAGTACAGATCATCCAGTGAGATATAAAGTGCTGTTGCATTTATACCGTAGATTCTCTTCAATCTTTGCAGTAGCATGGTCGTTTTACCGGTACCTCGTGCTCCTACTATACTGATGAGCCTGTCGTTCCAGTCAATTTTGGAATCCAATGACCGGGTAAAATTTATAGGCTGATTTTGTACTAAAATGGCCGATTTTTGAAAGATTGATTCCATATTGACTAGTTATTTCAGCAAAAATAATAAAAAATGCTGTTTAAAAACAGCATTTTTAAAATCATTTAAGCCTATAAGGTACTTGGGGAGGCTTTGCAAATGGCCACATCATTTCAAGTTGTTAGAAATTAAGTCCTGCTTTGGTATGATTTCAATTAAATTGAAATGAATCATCCTTTCGGGTGAGGGGCGGTTTTATAAACTTGGCTTGATTTGGAGCTAAATAAATCACTAACACATGAAAAAAATAATCTTAACCTACGGACTCATTGCCGGAGTCATTGTGTCTATTATGCTGCTGGTTACGCAGCCTTTATTCAGGAACGGCACTTTAAATATTGACAATGGCGTATATGTGGGCTTTGGCACCATGATCATTGCCTTGTCATTGATTTTCTTTGGCATCAAAACTTTTCGCGATCAGCACCTTCAAGGCACTATCACTTTCGGAAAGGGATTTCAGGTAGGCATTTTAATAGCGCTGATCGCCACTTTGATTTATGCAAGTACCTGGGAAGTTTATTTCAATTTTTTTGCCCCCGACTTTATGGAATGGTACCAGCAGTGCCAGGTTGACAAGATGGTTAAAGATGGGGCAAGCGAAACAGAAATCGCAAAAGCACAGGAAGAAATGGTTGGGCTTGCAGAGATGTATAAAAACCCATTCCTTCGTTTCGGGTTTACCATGATGGAGATTTTTCCGGTCGGACTAATCATTACCCTGGTAAGTGCAGGTGTTTTACGAAAGAAAGAAATTTTACCAGCTTAGCCGTTTGATTATCCCAATATCGAACAAGGGGTGTACACATAAGAACACACACATGGATATAATGGAGGAAAAGTACTTAATTCGTAAGTTTATCGCATGGCATGATTTTGGGCAATGAAGCGTAAATAATATAAAACCATGTGGAGGAATTCTCTCAAATCAGCATTTCGAAATTTATTGCGTCACAGAACCCATGCCTTTATCAATATCTTCAGTCTCACGATTGGTCTTACGGCAAGTATCTTTATTTTTTTATGGGTACTGGACGAACAGTCGTACGATAAGTTTCATGAAGATGATAAGCACCTCTACAAAGTACTGATCAACAATACGCTTCAGGATGGGAGTATTCAAACCCATGGAGCTACACCGGCACGTTTAAAAGAGGCCATTCTTGAAGAAATTCCGGAGGTTACAATGGCCACACAAAACAACATCAGTTCAAAGTTGCTCATACAGTATGAGGATAAATCATTTAATGAAAACGGGCTTTATGCAGACCCGGAGATGTTTACAGTATTCAGTTTTCCTTTAATTAATGGAAGTAGAGCTAATGCCCTGCCTGATATTAATGCTATTGCGATCTCACAAAAACTGGCTAATAAATTTTTTGCTGACGAAAATGCGGTGGGAAAAATTTTAAGAGTGGATCAATCGCATGAATTGATGGTGTCTGCAGTATTTGCGGATATTCCTGGTAATTCAAGTCTCCAGTTTGATTTTGTAATTCCCTTTGAACTTTACTATCGGGATAATCCCTGGATGCAAAACTGGTGGACAGGTGGTACAAGTACTTATCTCAGGCTTGAGCCTGATGCATCGCAAGAAGCAGTTAATCAAAAGCTGGCCGGACTTATTCAAAAAAATTGCGCAACATGTACCAATAACCCTTTCCTATTTTCATTCAGCAAGTTATATCTCAACAACGGTTTCGAGAATGGCCAAAATACAGGAGGCAGAATAGAGCAAGTAATTTTATTCAGTGTGGTAGCCGTCATAATCCTTATCATGGCCTGTATCAATTTCATGAACCTGGCAACGGCCAGATCAACTACCAGAAGCAAAGAGGTAAGTATAAGAAAAATTGTTGGGGCCAATCAGCCCGGTTTAATTATTCACTTCATCATGGAGGCCATGTTGATGGCCTTCTCTGCACTATTGCTTGCTGTTGTAATTGTGCAGCTTGGGATACCTTTCTTTAATGATATTACATCTAAGTCGGTACAATTGAATTTTTCGGATCCAGTATTTATAGGTGGTGCTTTATTGATTACAATAATTTCTGGCTTGTTGGCCGGTTTTTATCCAGCGCTCTTGCTTTCGTCATTTAAGCCTTTGCAGGCATTAAAGAGCAATGTCAGATCTATGCTTTCGGGCAATGGCTTGCGAAAGACATTGGTAGTAGTGCAATTTTCTGCAGCAGTGATTTTGATCATCAGCAGTATTATTATCTATCAACAGATAAATTTTATCAGCAACAAAAACCTGGGCTTTAGTAAAGAACGGGTTATTGTAATGGATGTCAATGATGATCTTGCAAAAAATTATCGTGCTTTCAAAAGTGAATTGATACAATTCCATACGATTGACAACATGGGGTTTGGTGGTAATGATATTTTTTCAATCCCAATTACTACTACCGATTTGGTATGGCCCGGTAAAGTGGCTGACAGTAACATTCAGTTTAAATTGTTCCGATGTGATGAAGGGTTTATACCCACGCTTGATATTTCATTATTAAAGGGAAGAAATTTCTTAGATGCGCAGCAAGATGCTTCCAACTTTATTGTCAATCGCAAGGCTATGGAGGTAATGGGATTGAATGAAAATGAAGTGATAGGAACGGAGATAACTTTATGGGGAACCACAGGAAGAATTGTGGGCCTAAGCGATGACTTTCACAACGATAACCTTAAGATGGGCATTGAGCCCCTTGTTTTTCTATATTCAGAAAATTTAGGATGGCATTATTTTGTGAAGCTTAACAAGAATGTTCAGCTACAGGATGCACTGGCTGATATGGAAAAGGTGGTGAAGCAATACAGTCCTGATCATCCTTTTGAATTTAACTTCTTAGATGAGCTATTCGACAAACAATACCGTTCAGAGCTTGTGCTTTCAAAATTATCTTTAAGTTTTACGCTTATTGCTATCATGATATCCTGCCTGGGTTTGTTTGGTTTGGCTACCTTCACTGCTGAGCGAAGAATAAAAGAACTGGGAATAAGAAAAATACTGGGAGCATCTGTAGTAAATCTTGTTGTGATGCTCTGCGCTGATTTCACAAAACTGATTGGTATAAGTTTATTGATCGGCAGTCCGGTGGCATGGTATTTATCTGAAAGTTATCTCTCAGAATTTGCTTTCCGCACAGAAGTTCAAATCAGTATTTTTATACTTGCAGCCTTGGGCTTGTTTACCATAGCTATTGTTACCGTAGGATTTCAATCTGCGCGGGCCGCTTTAATGAACCCAACAGACACCTTGCGTAGTGAGTAAAACAATAAAAAATGAAAAAAAGAGTAACTGGTATTGGTGGCGTTTTCTTTAAAACAGAAGATCCTGAGAAAATAAAAGAGTGGTATAAAAGACATTTGGGTTTTGACACCACGCCTTGGGGTTGCTCATTTCTTTGGAATGAAATAGATAATCCAAATGCAAAGGCACCGGCTCGCACCGAGTGGAGCCCATTCAGTAAAGATTCAAAGCATTTCGAGCCAAGTCAAAAACCTTTTATGTTTAACTACCGGGTGGAAAATCTTGTGGAGTTGTTAAAAGTGTTGAAAGAAGAAGGGGTAGAAGTAATAGGGGAAATTCAGGAGTATCCTTATGGAAAATTTGGCTGGATCATGGACCCGGAAGGAAACAAAATTGAATTATGGGAACCTGTTGATGAAGGATTTTGATTTTTTCCGTAACAATAAATCAAATCAGAAATTTTTAAAATTGGTTACGCGTAAACCGAAGTTAAAAGTCTCTGGCCTTCTGTCTCCAACTATAAATTCAAGTGGCAGCCAATAGGTATATAAAAACTCTAATTCTACTTTGGGAGTAATAAATATTTTCAAACCAGGCCCAAGCTCATAAGGCAGATTTATCATCGCAAATGGAGCAAAGCGATTGGCAATAAAGGTTCCTGTAAAAAATTTAAGATAAGGGAATGGCAATTGCCCTGTAGAATACCACACCCCCAGATCAACAAAAAGCAAAAATTTATCAGCAAATACATTTTCAAAAAATAAATCTGTATTAATAATCCATGATCCATCCATGCGGCCTGTGGGAGCATAAAGGGCCTGTTGCACAGTAAAGCGCTTATCGGCAAAAGGTTTGGTGCGTACTCTACCACCAATATGCGAAAGACCATGATTATAGCTGGTGGTAAACTCCCCGCCTTCATAATTATTTGCCATGTCTTCGTTTTTAAACCTCAAGACTTTGAAGGGAGATGACATACCAAAATCTGATACTACATTTGATCGGTACAGCATATCAATTCCGTAATTAATATTTGAATTGCTACCAATGGTTAGTTGTATAAAGGAGGTAAAAAAACTGCTGCGCTTTTCAAAGTTATCGGATATGGGTTCTATTTGTGTGTACAGGTTATTGAAATTCTTTAGTTCAAAATTCCCCGCTTGCATAAATAATCCGCTGGTAAATACGTTGGTATTTTCGTTATCTCTTTTCTTTCTCCCCCCATTTTTATCATTTTCCTGGGCTAATACAGCTGAACTAAAAATGATGCACACCAATAGAGGGGTATATTTAGCGATGGTTTTCATAATGGGAGATTATTTTTATAAGCAAAAGTAGAGGGATTGATTTTAACAAAATGACATTTACCTGACAAAAGAATCTGGCCTGTCATTTTTGCATTACCTTATCAGGATAACTATGGGTATTTTCACCAGAGGGCATGATTCAGAAACCCCAAAGTTCAAAGGGGCCTGTACACCTGTATGCCTAATGCTGGTTTACACTTAAGAAGGTACATCTGCCTTTGTCAGAGCGGCTACGCACAGAAGTAAAAAACAAAATATAATAGTTTGATGATTTCTTCTTTGTGGACTGTATGTCGATTATGAATAAAATATTTTTGAGATGACTATTAATAGCTTGTCGTGTAAAAATACTTGTTTTAGAAATTAGCAATTACTTTCTTGTATTATTTGGTTAACAAAAAATTGATTGGCTTGTTGATATTATTATTGAGTATTAAATGAAAATACTTTTAGTAGAAGACGACCCCAACCTCCTTTCATTAATTAGAAAGGGATTTTCCGAGCAGAACTATGAAGTTACGGCTGCAATGGACGGCAATACCGCGCTCACCATGCTAAGCAAGCATCAGTTTGATGCCATCGTGCTTGACATCATGTTGCCAGACATCAATGGATTAGAAGTATGCCGGAAAATAAGAGCTTCTAAAAATTACACACCGGTAATTATGCTTACTGCGCTTGGGAGTAACGAAAATATTGTAACAGGTTTGGATATGGGGGCAGATGATTACCTGGTAAAGCCTTTCAAATTTGCGGAACTTGAAGCCAGGGTAAGGGCTATCACTCGCAGAACAACATTCTCCAGTTTCAGTAGTAATGTTATTGAAATTGCCGACTTAGCTGTGGATATAATTTCTAAATCTGTATCACGCTCGGACAAACCTATCCGGCTTACCGCTATGGAGTTTAAGCTTTTAGTATATATGGTCAGAAATAAGGGAATTATTTTGAGTCGTTTTCAGATATTAGAAAATGTATGGGATATCAATTTTGATATGAGTACAAACGTAGTAGATGTGTACATTAATTACCTAAGAAAGAAAATTGATAAGCCTTTTGATGAGAAATTGATTCATACCATTAAGGGCCTGGGTTATGTGCTTAAAAGAGAAGAGCACCATGAAGACTAGAACCCGCATTACACTTAGCTATGCTGCACTAACTGGTATAACCATTGTGCTGTTATGTACCACCGTTTTCTTTTTAGTGAAAACAAATAAGCAGCAGTATTTTATAAGTCGCCTGAAAGACAGGGCAAGCATTGTGGCACAGGGCTATTTGGAAGGTGATGAACTTGTGAGGAGCCTAAAAGAGGAATACCTTGATCCTCTTCCCTTTGAACAGGACTTCATCTTGAAAGTAAATCCAGTAGCCGGAACATTTGAGAGCGATATTCGACTGAGATTGCCTTCACAGTTTTATCAAAACGTTTTACAAAACACATCTGATTGGATTGTAAGCGATTACCTATTTCATTATGGTCAGTTGTTCGGTGATGTGGACAATGAATTTATGGTTATTGTCTCGGCTAAGGATGAGCAAGGTAGGGAGCGACTTATATTTTTGAGAAATGTCCTTATTTTCGGAAGCCTGGGATCTATTTTTATGGCAATTATACTGGGAGGAATTTTTGCGCATCGGGTAATTAAACCGGTTTCTGTCATTACTAAAGAGGTAAACCGTATAAGCGCATCTAATTTGCATAAGCGTTTACCTATGTCAGCTGCCGTAGATGAGATTGAAGCACTAAAGCGCACATTCAACGACATGCTCGATCGTTTAGAAACTTCATTTGAGATACAAAGTAATTTTATTAATAATGCTTCACACGAGTTGAGAACACCTATCGCCACTATAATGGCAGAAACAGAAATTTTGTTAAGTAAAAAGCGCGATGTACAAGAGTATGAAAAAGCGCTTCAGAATATTTACCTCTATGCACAAAAGTTGGGAAGCTTAACCGAGAGTTTATTAAAACTCACACAAACGGGTTACGATGGGGAGAAACAGGTAATGGATATTGTTAGGGTAGATGAGTTGTTGATGGAAATCATGTCCGATCTCAATAAAAGATTTCCAAACAATAAGGTTAGCTTCAGAGTGACTGAACTCCCGGATGACGAATTCTTGATTACCATGCCATGTAATAAGGCGCTGCTCAACCTGGCGCTAATAAATATTATAAGCAACTCAGTAAAATACTCAGACAATCAGGAAGTTTTTGTTACACTCGAAGTAAAGGGTAATACGACTAAAATTGTTATTAGCGATATAGGCATTGGTATAGCTAAAGAAGACGTTCCGCATTTATTCGAGCCATTTTTCAGGGGAAAGAATACAGGCAAATATATTGGATATGGGTTGGGGCTTCCCATTGCACAAAAAATTATACGCATGCATGCAGGAGAGCTAAGTATACAATCTGAGCCGAATAAGGGCACAATAGTTACCATTATCTTCAGAAAGCCAACATTAAAAAATTCTAATTTCAATTCTTAGGAAATTCTAATCCTAAATTAAGATTCCTCTTATTCTGCCGGGGTTTATTGTAGCAAGTTTAACTAAAACCCCTAAGAGTTATGAAAAACATTTTAATACCCACAACTTTAAAAGATGATGCAATCAAAGCCGTTAAAACAGCCGTTAGAAACGGCAATGGTGATAGCATTAAGATTGTATTGCTAATGTTTTCTGAAATGCCAGGAGGCATTACCGATTTGTTGTTTGCTCCGCAATCGGGTTATGAATTAAGTTTGCAGGAGCAACAGGTCCTTGATGATTGCAGAAAATATGTTAGGGATTTCGATCGCATATCCCTGAATATACATCATCAATATGGCGTAACCGCTCCACTATTGCGAAACATAATGGATCACCACGGTATAGGTTTAACCATCCTTACACCATCTTATAAGGCAGAGACCAATTACATTCATTTGCAGACTGTTCAAATTCTTGAGAACAGCAAATGTCCTATTCTTCATCTTACAGATAAAGTGGAAGAACTTGCGCTTGATCAGGCCATATTTGTTGAAAATGCAGCAACTCATTTATCAATGAAAGAAATCCAGCTGATGCTTAAGCAGGAATTCGCTATTCGTGTAGTGAGCCAGGCAAAGATTGATCAAAATCATAGCATAGAGGAGTTAAGTCCTGTTTTGGCTGAGACGATTGAGAAGAATAACATCAGTCTGTTGGTTGAAACGCGCAAGACTGAAAAGAGGAAAATCGGATTAAAGAAAAAAAACAACCAAAACTCACTTGCTGAGCTTCTGGGAGTTCCTGTGTTGAGTGTGAGCGATAACTAAAAGCAGATAAATTATGCTATTAAAAAAAGAAATACCTTTAAAATATATTCTCGGGAAAATTAAGTTTGAATTTTTCTTTATTAGTGTGTATGCCATAAGTATTGGTTTAATACACAACTTCTTGAATATAAACCACATTACTATTCCCATTGCTGTTCCTGCCATTGTGGGTACAGTAATTTCCTTACTTCTGGCGTTCAGGTCTAACCAGGCTTACGATCGCTGGTGGGAGGCAAGAATTATTTGGGGAGGTATAGTAAACGATTCACGTACGCTTGTGCGTCAGGTGCTTACATTTTATAAAGACAATGATTTTTCTCAACAGGCCGATGAATTCAAGGAGAAATTTGCTTTCAGACAAATGGCCTGGTGCTATAGCCTTGGAAATTTCTTAAGAAACCAGGATGCATTCGCGCCAACAAAACGTTTTTTGGACGAGGAAGATTATCAATTTATTTCGAGGCACAAGCATGTACCCAATGCTTTGCTGATGTTGCACGGCCGCGATATCAGAAGAGCTTTGGATGAGGGCAAGATAAATAATTACCAGCAAGTAGAGATTGATAAAACTTTGACACGCTTGTGTGATGATATGGGAAAGTGTGAACGTATTAAGAATACAATTTTTCCAACTACATACAGTATTTATATCAACTTTACCCTTTATTTATTCGTGATACTTTTGCCTTTTGGACTAACAGAGTACTTTGGGTTTATACAGGTTCCTTTAGTAATTACCATTGCTTCGGCTTTCTTCTTAGTGGAGAAAATGGCGATACACTTGCAGGATCCATTTGAGAATAAGCCGACCGATACTCCGGTAACCACCATCGCACGTACTATTGAAATAAATTTGCGTCATATGGTTAAATCGAACAGGGATGAGAATAATCTCAGTCCCATTGATATTGAATTACCTAAAATGCAAGGTTCCTTTTATGTATTGTAATAGATTGGCAGGTCGCAACAGGTACGAATTTCCTGTTGCGACTTATTAATTTTGATGATTCCCATTTAATTTTTTATCCACCCCCTGAATTGTGGCGCATTTTCTTTACTTATAGTTACTTCAGTTTTAGTCGAATTATTGAGCGTGACAATAATTTTTCCTTGATCACCCCTGAAATTATCTACTGCACTTCTGTTGCAGATGTATTGCCTGTTTAGGCGCAAGAAATCTTTTTTGTTGAGCATTGACTCAAGTTCAGAAAGGTTTTTATCACAAATGAATCTTTGATTGTTCTTATCCATCAGGAAAACTACTTTGTGCTCACTGCAAAAAAAGGCAACTCCATTTAGATTAATGGCCTTAAATCCGGATCCTTTTCTCACCATTATTCTTTCGGTAGTTTGGTTTGTGCCCCCTCTAATAAACCTTTCAAGATTCTGACTAATGAAATGTTTTTCAAGCGTTTTAATTTTGTTGAGCACTCTGGTCAATTGTTTTTGAGTAATGGGTTTCAGCAGGTAATCAATAGAATTGAACTCGAATGATGTTAAGAGGTACTTATCATAGGCTGTTGTAAATACAACAGGAAAATCAATGTTTAATCTTTTAAATATTTCAAAGGACTGATCATCTGATAGCTGGATGTCTACGAAAGCCAGGTCAGGATTTTGATTTGTACTTAGCCATTGTACCGTTTCTTTTACACTGCCCAGCCGGGCCAGCACCTTGATATTTTTATCAAGTTCGTACAGCATTGATTCCAGTTTCTCCGCGGCAAGCTTTTCATCTTCAATAATGATAACTTTCATACATCAACTTTGTAATTTAACCAAGGGTAGTACTACCTCAAAAAATTCATCATTTTTATTTATCTCTATATTTTTTGAAGTAATAATTTTGAAGCGTTCAGCCAGGTTGCTCAGCCCTGTTTGCAGGGGTTTGCCATTAATTTTTTTTGGTCTGCGTGAGTTTCGAATATAAATGTTATCATTTTTTATTCCCACTTCCACATAAATGGCTTGTTTTTCTGATAGCTCATTGTGTTTAATGATGTTTTCGAATGCTACAAATATGGAAACCGGAGGTAAATAATAGTTTTCTTCCTGTAAATTTGTAATGACATCATTAAGTGAGAGAGCTTTGCCAAAGCGCAATTCAATAAGCTCAGTATACTTGTTTACAAAATCCATTTCATCTTTGACTGAAACAAGACTTTGTTCTTTTTGAATAAGTATATAGCGATATATCTCGGCAAGATTTTCAGTAAATGCCAGTGCTTTGCTTGTATCTGTGTTGATCAGTTGTGTCAAACTGTTGAGTGAGTTAAACATGAAGTGAGGATCGATATGATTCTTGAGTGCTTCTAATTCTGCTTCTGCCTTAGCTCTTTGGAGTTGTTCGTTTTTTATTTGCTCCGTCTGTTGTTCTTTCAACATAAAAACTGTCTCATAAACATGCGTGATGAAGAGCACACAAATCACATTGATAAGAGTAACAATCAATATGGTTTGCCAATCGACTTCATTAAAGCCAGCAAGGGAGTACCAGGCCCAGATCCATAAAACAGTTAGAGGTGTGGTGTAAAAAATATTATTGAAAACCAACAGCACAAGTTTCTCTATTGGCTTATCGAACCAGGTAAACCTTTTTCTTGTACGGAAAAGAAGGTAACGATTGCCTTGCCATATACTGAAAGAAAGTCCAACAAAATAAACACAGCCCAACCAATACTGCCAGTCGTTGAAACTCAACTCTCCAAATAGATTGGTGAGGTGTGGTATGGCAATACCAAAAAATGGAACCCCGATTAATCGGATTTTATTGTCATCTAGTTTTAGTTCTTTTGTGGACATAGCTTCCGCTTCAGCACTAAAATTTTCCGTTTCAGTAGAATTGATTACGAATGTATGGATAAAGTAAGCAAATTCATCTCATTGAAATTTAACCGAACCTAAATTTACTCTTATGGACTTATCAACAATTAACTGGCTGGCTGTATTAGCTGCAGCACTCTCTACTTTCCTTATTGGAGGTATTTGGTGGTCACCTATCTTGGTTGGCAACGCATGGATGAAGGAAAATGGTTTTACTGAAGAGGAAATGAAGAAGGGTAACCCGATGAAGATTTTTGGAGGTACTTTTATTCTAACCCTCATCATGGCTTTTAATCTGGCAGCCTTTCTGAACGCGCCTGAAATTGGAATTGGTGAAGGAGCGTTTTATGGATTTTTGACCGGCTTCGGTTGGGTAACAATGGCCATTGGTGTGAATTCGCTTTTTGAGAGAAAGTCTTTTAAATATTTTCTTATGCATGCTGGTTATTGGATTATCTCCTTTGTAGTAATGGGAGTAATTCTTGGCGCCTGGAGATAATTACTGTTGCACTTAAAAACAATAATAGATGCTAAACGCAATTAGTTGGTTCGAAATACCTGCGACTGATATTGGTCGTGCAAAAAAATTTTATGAAAATATTTTTGACATCGAAATGCAGGAAATGAATTTTCCTAACATCAAAATGGCTTTGTTTCCGGCAGATCAGCAAGGAGTTGGAGGGGCGCTTTGCGAAAGCAAAGATTTTTTTGTCCCCTCACATCAGGGTTCCTTGGTGTATCTTAATGGGGGAGAAGACTTGAGTTCCATTTTGGATAAAGTGGAGGCGGCAGGCGGAAAAATATTAGTACCCAAAACTCAGATTGCTCCTGAGCATGGCAATATGGCTGTGTTTGAGGATTGCGAAGGCAATAGAGTTGCGCTGCATTCGATGGCTTAGTTTATTCCTAAATCTGGAAAGAAGGCTTGTAGAACATCTACAGGCCTTCTTTTGTTTCACAGGTCGGTGTATATTTGATTTTTAGTTATGATAGAAGAAAGTTACCTGTCAGGTTTCGGAGAAGTGCTGTTATTTATTTTAGCAGGTGTTGTATTTGCGCT